>NZ_JBMERN010000115.1:0-11963 GCF_049310965.1 Loktanella sp. DJP18
AGAGATTGGTGCGGCTGCTGGTGAATTCACAAACCTGCGCGATCGATTTCGACAGCTAGCTAATTTGGGTTCAGACATGCAATTTGAGGAGTTGAACAACCTCTTTGAGCAGTTAATGGACAGAATGGACGCAATTCGACAGACGGCTCCACCCTTGCCTGAGCGCTTTTTCGATAAGGGTCGAGAGAAGATAGGGGGCGGAGACTATAAATTTGCAGTTGACACTAAGACTTAGGCTTTCGCTCACTACTTATACTTTGGATTTTCGGCAGTTTATGCGCCCTAAGCCAATTTCAATGCGGTAGGTTAGGAGGCAGGGCTACCCCTTGCCACCCCACCCCCTCCCTGCTATCAGCCGCTCACTCAACCGGCCCCGGATTCGTTCCGGGGCCGTTTGGTTTATTCTTTGGCACCTACGGGGGCCTTCACTTCAGGGGCCGCCGTGCGGTCCCGCCAAGCAAACGGAAGACAGAAACATGGCACTCAAGTCGTACAAACCGACGACGCCGGGCCAGCGTGGGCTGGTGCTGATCGACCGTTCGGAGCTTTGGAAAGGACGTCCCGTCAAGGCCCTTACACAGGGTCTGACGAAATCGGGCGGCCGGAACAACACCGGACGGATCACCATGCGTCGTATCGGCGGGGGCGCAAAGCGTCTTTACCGCATCGTCGATTTCAAGCGCAACAAGCTGGACATGTCCGCTGTTGTCGTGCGGATCGAATATGACCCGAACCGCACCGCCTTCATCGCGCTGATCCAATACGAAGACGGCACACAGAATTACATCCTGGCCCCCCAGCGCATCTCGATCGGTGACAAGGTCATCGCATCGGCCAAGGCTGACATCAAGCCGGGCAACGCTATGCCGTTCAGCGGCATGCCGATCGGCACGATCGTTCACAACATCGAGCTGAAGCAGGGCAAGGGCGGTCAGATCGCCCGCGCTGCCGGCACCTACGCCCAGTTCGTCGGTCGTGACGGTGGCTACGCCCAGATCCGCCTGTCCTCGGGCGAACTGCGTCTGGTCCGTCAGGAATGCATGGCCACCATCGGTGCCGTGTCGAACCCCGACAACTCCAACCAGAACTTCGGCAAGGCCGGTCGTATGCGCCACTATGGCGTGCGTCCTTCCGTCCGCGGTGTCGCCATGAACCCGATCGACCACCCGCACGGTGGTGGTGAAGGCCGGACCTCGGGTGGTCGTCACCCCGTCACCCCGTGGGGCAAGGGCACCAAGGGCAACAAGACTCGTGACCGCAACAAGGCATCCTCACGCCTGATCGTCCGGACGCGTCACCAGAAGAAGAAAGGCCGCTGATATGGCTCGCTCTGTATGGAAAGGCCCTTTTGTCGACGCATATGTGTTGAAAAAGGCCGAAGCGTCCCGCGAAGGCGGACGCAACGAAGTCATCAAGATCTGGTCGCGCCGCTCGACGATCCTGCCCCAGTTCGTGGGCCTGACGTTTGGCGTCTACAACGGCAAGAAGCACATCCCTGTCAACGTCAGCGAAGACATGATCGGTCAGAAGTTCGGTGAGTATTCCCCGACCCGGACCTATTACGGTCACGCCGCCGACAAAAAAGCGAAGCGGAAGTAAGCCATGAGCAAGGACAAGAATCCCCGCCGCGTGGCCGACAACGAAGCCCGCGCCAAGCTGCGGATGCTGCGCACCAGCCCGCAGAAGCTGAACCTCGTGGCCGCGCTGATCCGTGGCAAGAAGGTGGAAAAGGCCCTGACGGACCTCACCTTCTCGAAAAAGCGGATCGCAGGCGACGTGAAGAAGTGCCTTCAGTCGGCCATCGCCAACGCCGAGAACAACCACAACCTTGACGTCGACGAACTGGTCGTCGCCGAGGCCTATGTGGGCAAGAACCTGATCATGAAGCGCGGACGTCCGCGTGCCCGTGGCCGGTTCGGCAAGATCGTTAAGCCGTTCTCGGAAATCACAATCCTGGTGCGCCAGATCGAGGAGCAAGCATAATGGGTAACAAAGTCAATCCCATCGGTATGCGTCTGCAGGTCAACCGCACCTGGGACAGCCGCTGGTACGCGGATACCAAAGACTACGGCAATCTGCTGCTGGAAGACCTCGCCATCAAGGCGTTCATCCGTAAAGAGTGCAAGCAGGCCGGCATCAGCCACGTGATCATCGAGCGTCCGCACCGCAAGTGCCGCGTCACGATCCACGCGGCCCGTCCGGGCGTCATCATCGGCAAGAAGGGTGCGGACATCGAAGGTCTGCGCCAGAAGCTGGCGAAGCTGACGAAGTCGGAACTGCACCTGAACATCGTCGAAGTGCGCAAGCCCGAGATGGACGCGGCCCTGGTCGCTGAAAATATCGGTCAACAGCTGGAACGCCGCGTGTCCTTCCGTCGTGCCATGAAGCGCGCCGTGCAGAACACCATGCGGATGGGTGCCCTCGGCATCCGGGTGAACCTCGCGGGCCGTCTTGGCGGTGCCGAGATCGCACGGACCGAATGGTATCGCGAAGGCCGCGTGCCGCTTCACACGCTGCGGGCCGACATCGATTACGCGCTTTACGAAGCCATGACCCCCTATGGAATCATCGGGATCAAGGTCTGGATCTTCAAGGGCGAGATCATGGAACACGACCCCCAGGGACACGATCGCAAGCACGCCGAGCTTCAGGAAGGCGCGATCCCGCGCGGTCCTGGTGGCCCGCGCCGTGACCGCTAAGGAGTAACACGAGATGCTGCAACCAAAGCGCACCAAGTTCCGCAAGATGCACAAGGGCCGTATCCACGGTGATGCGAAGGGCGGGTCTGACCTGAACTTCGGCACCTACGGCCTGAAGGCGACGGAGCCCGAGCGGATCACCGCACGCCAGATCGAAGCCGCCCGTCGGGCCATGACGCGTCACATGAAGCGTCAGGGTCGCGTCTGGATCCGGATATTCCCGGATCTGCCCGTCACCTCCAAGCCCGTCGAAGTGCGTATGGGTAAGGGCAAGGGCTCGGTCGATTTCTGGGCTGCCAAAGTGAAGCCGGGCCGGATCATGTTCGAGATCGACGGCGTCGACGAAGTCACCGCACGCGAGGCCCTGCGCCTGGCCGCGATGAAACTGCCGATCAAGACCCGCACCGTCGTCCGCGAAGACTGGTAAGTCTTGGCGCGGTGGAGGTAAGCGGTTGGCATAGCCAACTGCGGCCCCACCCGGTCGATCTTTAAGAAAGCCCCGCCCATCCGGCGGGGCTTTTGCCTTCTCACCCTATCGGATAAGCTCGCCCCATGTCAGACATCTCCTCACTATTCGTGACCCGCCTCTACCGTGCCAAGCTGTCCGAGCATGGCAAGCCCGTCGATCCCGCAGAGCTGGAGGCGACGTGCCTGTCCATTGCAGAGGATGACGAGGCGGGGCAGGCGTGGTGCGAGGAGCACGATTTTCCCGGCTACACCTCTTATGCGTCGCTGACCGACCTGCCGTGGCGGATGCCGGTCTTCAAGACGCTGAAGAAGGCGCTGGACAAGCATGTGCGCGCCTTTGCCGCCGATCTTGCGTTTGACCTAGGCGACAAGAAGCTGAAGCTGGAAGACCTCTGGATCAACATCCTGCCCGAGGGCGGCATCCACACCGCTCACATCCATCCGCATTCCGTGATCTCCGGCACGACCTATGTGGCGATGCCCAAAGGGACGTCAGCGATCAAGTTTGAAGACCCCCGCCTACCGATGATGATGGCCGCCCCCGGCCGCCTGAAGGAAGCTGACGAGGCCCTGCGCCAGTTCATCTACCTCGCACCCGACATGGGCGACGTGCTGTTGTGGGAAAGCTGGCTACGCCACGAGGTGCCGATGAACATGGCCGAAGAGGACCGGATTTCGGTGAGTTTTAACTATGGCTGGGGATGAAGAGCGCGATGAACTGTTTGAAGAAGTAGTTCAACTTTGCTCACATCTGGGCTACGATCTGACCCCTTCCAGCGAGCGAGCAGCAGACATTTCACTTCAATCGAACTACACAAAGTCGGAGACTGCATCTTTGCTGGTTTCTGCTGCGTTAGCTTGGGATGTGCGCGAGCATTTCATTCAACACTTCAACGTCAAGAAAGTCAGCTTGCTCGCCCAACATGGACTTGAGGCATTGAAAGTCCTCAGGTCTCTAGCTGAATCAGGAAATATTCGGCGTGAACTGTGGCAGAACGATGCCAGAGCAATCATGGTGATGACGTCGATGGATCATGCATCGGCTGGTATGATTGAGCGAGTTCTGAACGACGAAGTCGTCTCAGGCAATCGTGTTGGAGTTAGTCGAGTTCTGTAACAGAACCCTACTATTACAACACGATCCTTACATCCCCTTGCCAACCCGCCCCACATCCTCTAGAGGGAGCGCTTCATCGTGACCTCCACTGGGCAAAGGGTGACCCGCAAGGGCCCTCCAGTGATGTTGAAAGGAAATGGCATGAACGCCAACGAACTGCGTGACAAGACGCCCGACCAGCTTCGGGAAGAGCTTGTAAACCTTAAGAAAGAGTCCTTCAATCTGCGCTTTCAGCAGGCCACCGGCCAGCTGGAAAACACCGCAGCGATCCGCAATGCCCGTCGTGGCGCGGCCCGCGTGAAGACGATTCTCAACCAGAAAGCGGCAGACGCCGCCAAGTCGGAGGCGTAAAGAATGCCCAAACGTATCCTGACAGGCGTCGTGACGTCCAACCAGAACGAGCAGACCGTGACCGTGTCGGTCGAGCGTCGCTTCAAGCACCCGCTTCTGCACAAGACCGTGCGGAAGTCGAAGAAATATCGCGCCCATGACGAGAACAATGCGTTCAACGTGGGTGATCAGGTCCGCATTCAGGAATGCGCGCCGAAGTCGAAGACGAAACGCTGGGAGGTGATCGCCTCTTAAGGGCGTTCATCGAACATTAACGAAACCCTGGGGTCCGCCGGACAGAAATCGGCAAAGCGCCCCAAAGGTCGAAAGGTAACCAAATGATCCAGATGCAGACCAATCTGGATGTTGCTGACAACAGCGGCGCTCGCCGTGTTCAGTGCATCAAGGTTCTGGGCGGTTCACACCGCCGGTATGCTTCCGTGGGTGACATCATCGTGGTGTCGGTCAAGGAAGCAATCCCCCGTGGTCGCGTAAAGAAGGGTGACGTCCGCAAGGCCGTCGTCGTGCGCACCGCCAAGGAAGTTCGCCGTGAAGACGGCACCGCGATCCGCTTCGATCGCAACGCGGCTGTTATCCTGAATAACAACAACGAGCCGGTCGGCACCCGTATCTTCGGGCCGGTCGTGCGCGAGCTGCGCGCCAAGAACTTCATGAAAATCATCTCTCTTGCGCCGGAGGTGCTGTAATGGCTGCCAAACTTCGCAAAGGTGACAAGGTCATCGTGCTGGCCGGCAAGGACAAGGGCCTGACCGGCGAGATCAAGTCCGTCGATCCCAAGGCCGGCAAGGCCGTCGTCGAAGGCGTGAACATCTCCATCCGCCATGCCAAGCAGTCGCAGTCGTCCGAAGGCGGTCGCACGCCCAAGGCGATGCCCATCCAGCTCAGCAACCTGGCCATCGTCGATGCCAACGGCAAGGCGACCCGCGTCGGCTTCCGCATGGACGGCGACAGCAAGGTGCGCTTTGCCAAGACCACAGGGGATGCACTCTGATGTTGGACCAAGCAACCTACACCCCGCGCCTGAAGCAGCAGTACATGGACACGATCCGCGCTGCGCTGACGGAGGAATTCAGCTACAAGAACCAGATGCAGGTTCCCAAGCTGGACAAGATCGTCCTGAACATCGGTTGTGGTGCAGAGGCTGTCCGTGACAGCAAGAAAGCCAAGACCGCACAGGAAGACCTGACCACCATCGCCGGCCAGAAAGCCCTGACCACGCGCGCCAAGAAGTCGATCGCCGGCTTCCGCGTCCGCGAGGACATGCCACTGGGGGCCAAGGTCACGCTGCGCGGCGACCGGATGTACGAATTCCTGGACCGTCTGATCACCGTAGCCATGCCCCGCATCCGCGACTTCCGCGGCGTGTCGGGCAAATCCTTCGACGGTCGTGGCAACTATGCCTGCGGCATCAAGGAACACCTCATCTTCCCCGAGATCAACTTTGACAAGATCGACGAGAACTGGGGTATGGACATCGTGATCTGCACCACCGCCAACACCGACGCTGAAGCCAAGAGCCTGTTGAAAGCGTTCAACATGCCCTTCAACAGCTGATTGGGAGAATAAGATATGGCCAAGAAATCCATGATCGAGCGCGAGAAGAAGCGCGAAAAGCTGGTGGCGCAGTATGCTGAGAAGCGTGCTAGCCTGAAGGCGATCATCAACGATCAGACCAAGCCCGTTGAAGAGCGCTTCAAGGCAACGCTGGCCCTCGCCAAGCTGCCGCGCAATTCCTCGGCCGTGCGTCTGCACAACCGTTGCCAGCTCACCGGGCGCCCGCACGCCTATTACCGCAAACTGAAGATCAGCCGGATCGCGCTGCGGAACCTCGGTTCCAATGGCGAGATCCCGGGCCTGGTCAAGTCGAGCTGGTAAGGAGAATTTATCATGATGAACGATCCTATCGGCGACATGCTGACCCGTATCCGCAACGGCCAGATGCGCGGCAAGAGCACGGTTGAAACGCCGGCATCCAAGCTGCGTGGCTGGGTGCTGGATGTGCTGGCCGACGAAGGCTACATCCGCGGCTACGAGAAGAAGGATGGCAAGACCGGCCACCCTGCCTTCGAGATCAGCCTGAAGTACTACGAAGGCGAAGCCGTCATTCGCGAAGTGAAGCGGGTCTCCAAGCCCGGTCGTCGCGTCTATATGGCCGTCAAGGACCTGCCGAGCGTCCGTCAGGGCCTTGGTGTGTCGATTGTCTCCACCCCAAAGGGTGTGATGTCTGATGCAAATGCACGTGCCGCCAATGTTGGTGGCGAAGTGCTCTGCACCGTCTTCTAAGGAGAGCACAATGTCTCGTATTGGTAAGAAACCGGTCGAGCTGCCCTCCGGGGTTGAGGCGAAAGTCTCCGGCCAGACCATCGAAGTGAAGGGCCCCAAGGGGACCCGCACGTTCAAGGCAACCGACGACGTCACCCTCGCGGTCGAGGACGGTTCAATCACCGTCACGCCGCGCGGCAAGTCCAAGCGCGCCCGCCAGCAGTGGGGCATGTCGCGCTCCATGGTGGAAAACCTCGTCACCGGCGTGACCACCGGTTTCAAGAAAGAGCTTGAAATCAACGGCGTCGGCTATCGTGCCACGATGCAGGGCACCAATGTCCTGAAACTGGCGCTTGGCTACAGCCATGACGTGAATTTCGAAGTGCCCGAGGGCGTCACCGTGACGGCCCCCAAGCAGACCGAAATCATTGTGGAAGGTATCGACCAGCAGCTTGTTGGCCAGGTCGCCGCGAACATTCGCGAGTGGCGTGCGCCCGAGCCCTACAAGGGCAAGGGCATCAAGTACAAGGACGAGTACATCTTCCGCAAGGAAGGCAAGAAGAAGTAAGGACGCATATCATGGCAAACAGCAAAAGAACTCTGTTTCTGAAGCGCCGCATGCGCGTCCGGAACAAACTGCGCAGCGTGAACGCCGGGCGCATGCGCCTGTCCGTTCACCGGTCGAACAAGAACATCAGCGTCCAGCTGATCGACGACGTGAACGGCGTGACGCTCGCGTCCGCCTCCACGCTGGAGAAGGATCTGGGCGTTGTGGGCAAGAACAACGTCGAAGCCGCACGGACGGTGGGCGCTGCAATTGCAGAGCGTGCCAAGAAGGCCGGCATCGACTCCGCCTACTTCGACCGTGGCGGTTTCCTGTTCCACGGCAAGGTGAAGGCTGTTGCCGACGCCGCGCGTGAAGCAGGTCTGAAGATCTAAAGTGCAGGTGGGTGCCGGTGACGGCGCCCGCCTCGATGATCGGGGGGCATCCGTCCCACTGCGATCGACATGAACGGCAGCGATGCCACACTTTGAAGGACGCCATACATGGCAGAACGTGACAACAATCGTGGCGGCGGTCGTGGCCGCCGTGAAGAACAGACACCGGAATTTGCCGACCGCCTGGTCGCCATCAACCGCGTGTCCAAGACCGTCAAAGGTGGCAAGCGCTTCGGCTTTGCCGCTCTCGTCGTCGTTGGTGACCAGAAGGGTCGCGTCGGTTTTGGCAAGGGCAAGGCCAAAGAGGTCCCCGAGGCCATCCGCAAAGCCACTGAACAGGCCAAGCGTCAGATGATCCGCGTCGCCCTGAAGGACGGCCGGACCCTGCACCACGACATGGAAGGCCGCCACGGCGCCGGACGTGTCGTCATGCGCGCCGCCACGGCCGGTACCGGCATCATCGCCGGCGGCCCGATGCGTGCCGTGTTCGAGATGCTGGGCGTGCAGGACGTCGTGTCCAAGTCCATCGGCTCGTCCAATCCCTACAACATGATCCGCGCCACTGTCGAAGGCCTGACCAAGGAACAGTCGCCCCGTTCCGTGGCCCAGCGTCGCGGCAAGAAGGTTGCCGACATCATGCCAAAGCGGGATCACGTCGACAGCCAAAGCGACGTGGCGCACAACGCCACCGAAGCTGAAGCAACAGCAGACGCATAAGGAGACCTGAGCATGGCAAAAACGATCGTCGTCAAGCAGATCGGTTCTCCGATCCGCCGCCCCGCTGTCCAGCGCGCAACGCTGGTGGGTCTGGGCCTGAACAAGATGCACCGCACGCGGGAACTGGAGGATACTCCCTCCGTCCGCGGCATGGTGAACAGCATTCCGCACCTCGTCGAGATCATCGAAGAGCGCGGCTAAAGGATACGCAGCCTAGCGCTGCAAAGAACGCCCCCGGTGAAAACCGGGGGCGTTTCGCGTTTGTCAGAGGTCTTTCAACAGCCGCAGCGCGTCGTAGATGGCCGCGTGGGTGTTGCGCGCGGACACCGCGTCGCCGATGCGGAACAATTGGAACGCCCCATCGGCATTGACCCGGACTGCCTGCGGTTTTCCGGCAATCAGGTCGAGATGATCGACGGCACCAAGGTTCACCGACAGCGGCCGGAGGTCGTGATAAAGCGCGTCCAGCGGCATTGTGCCGTAATTCAGCACGACCATGTCGTAATCCGCTTGTGTGACGCGCTCGGAGTAGTCGGTCCCGATGGACGCGCGCAGCCGGTTGCCGACCTTTTCGACACCGACAAGGCGCTTTGTCACGGTAAAGGTCACGTCGTCGTGCTGGAGAGCCTTCATGTAGGGGGCGAGGTTCATCGCCATGACCTCTGGCGCAAAGGTCCGGTCAGGCGTCATCACCTCGACTTTTGCACCGGCATTCAGCGCCACTTCCGCGGCCTGAAGTCCCGCGTGATCGCCCGCCTCGTCGTAGATCAGCACCTCGCCGGACGGCACGACATCGCCCGACAGCACGTCCCAGCTTGTGACGACATGCGCGACGTCCGACTGCGTTTCATAGAGCTTCGTCGTCGCCATGCCGCCGGTCGCGACGATGACCAGATCGGGCGACAGGGCGGTGACGTTCTCTGCCTCGGCGTAGGTGTTGAAGTGGAACGCGACGCCCAGCTTTTCGGACTGCGCCATGCGCCAGTCGATGATGCCCATCAATTCGCGGCGGCGGGGTGTCCGCACCGTCAGGCGAATTTGCCCGCCGGGGGCATCGGCGGCCTCCAGCACGGTCACATCATGCCCGCGCAGGGCGGCGACGCGCGCCGCCTCCAGCCCCGCAGGACCGGCACCGACGATGACGACCTTACGTTTCAGGTCGGCTGGAGCGATGTCGTGGGGCATCGTCTCCTCTCGACCGGTGGCGGCATTGTGGATGCACAGCGCCATGCCGCCCTGATAGATCCGATCAAGGCAGTAGTTCGCCCCCGTGCAGGGCCGGATGTCGTCTTCGCGTCCGGCCATGATCTTTTGCACGATATGCGGATCAGCCATGTGGGCGCGTGTCATGCCGACCATGTCTAGAAGGCCGTCCGCGATGGCGTGGCGCGCGGTGGCGACGTCCTGGATGCGGCTGGCGTGAAAGGTCGGCAGCCCGGTCGCCGCGCGGATGCGGCCCGCGAAGTCGAGGTGCGGCGCAGAGCGCATCCCGCCAACCGGGATCATCTGTGTCATCGCCGGATCGGTATGGATGCGACCGCGATTGACGTTGAAGAAATCCACCATGCCGCTGTCGCGCAGCAGGGTCGCGATCTGCACGCCCTCCTCTTCCGTGATGCCGCCCTTCTGCATCTCGTCCGCCGTACCGCGCACTCCGACGATGAAGTCGGGGCCGACCCGTTTGCGAACCTCGGTCAGCACATCCATGGTAAAGCGCACGCGGTTCTCGATGCTGTCGGCCCCATAAGGCCCGGTCAGTTCGTTTGTCAGGGGCGACCAGAAGCTGTCCAGCAGGTGACCGCCGGCATAAAGCTCGATCCCGTCCATGCCGCCCGCCTGCATCCGTGCGGCGGCGTCCGCGAAATCGGTGATGATGCGGGCGATGTCCCAGTCTTCCAGGACCTTCGGAAAGGCGCGGTGCGCGGGTTCGCGGTGCGGGCCCGGGGCTGACGGCGGGCAACCAGTCGCCCTTGGACCATGTCGTCCGACGGCCCAGGTGGGTCAGCTGGATCATCACAGCACAGCCGTGTTCGTGGACTGCATCGGTCAACTCGCGGACCCAGGGCACCACCTCGTCGCGGTAGGCCAGGATATTGTTGAACACCGGCGGGCTGTCGCGGCTGACAGCGGCGGAACCTGCCGTCATCGCCAGCGCGACACCGCCCTTGGCGCGTTCCGCGTGATAGGCGCGGTAACGGCCCTTTGGCATCCCGTCCTCGGGGTATGCAGGTTCGTGGCTGGTCGTCAGAATCCGGTTCTTCAGGGTCAGATGCTTCAGCTGGAACGGTTGCAGCAGCGGGTCGTCACGCATTGGTTTTCCTAACAGTCGAGGACGATGTCCGTCAGCGGACGGCTGACGCAGGGCAGGATGAAGCCGCGGTCGATCTCGCGCTGGCGGATGCCGCCGTCATGGACCATCACGACCTCTCCTGCGTGCTTGAACGTCTTGCAGATGCCGCACATGCCGCGCGCGCAGGACGATGGCAGCGGCAGGCCCGCGGCCTTCACAGCACCCAGGATGGTCGAAGTTTCGGAACAGGGAAAGGTCTTGCCGGACTTTGCGAATGTGATGGTGCGCTGGCGCGTCTCGGCTGTCGGCGTGATTTCAGCAAGCGGAGACGTGAAGTCGAAGCTTTCCTCGCCATATCGGTCGGGCGGCACGCCGGCGTCGCGCGCGGTGGCGCGGACCATCTCCATGAAGGGCTGCGGACCACAGCACAGAATGGTGCGGTCGGCCATGTCGGGGATCAGGCGCGCCAGCAGCGCGGCATCGGGCCGCCCCGTCGCGCGGGTCATGACAGGAATGTGGGTGAGTGAGGGCAGGCGACGCGCCAGGTGAGCCATCTCATCGGCCGCGATCATGTCCTCTGGCGTGGGTGCGACCTGCACGACCACGGCATCCAGCGCCAGACCGCGATCCGCCGCCGTGCGCAGGATCGACAGCATCGGGGTGACGCCGCTGCCTGCCGCGATCAGCGCATAGGGCCCTTGCGGCCAGCCGTGCGGGCCGAAATGGCCAGAGGGGCCGAATCCTTCGACCTCATTCCCGGGCACCATCAACGCGTGCAGGTGAGCAGATGCGGCACCGGGCTGACGCTTGACCGTGATCTCGATCCCGCCGTCACGCGCGGCAGAGGAGGAGATGGTGTAGCAGCGTTCCACGACTCCCGCAGGGGTCGGCACGCGGAAGGTCATGAACTGGCCGGGTTGGTGTTCGATGCGGCTGCCGTCGGCCGGGGTCAACAAGGCGCTGCGTACGCCGGGGGCGTCGTCCCACGCCGCGCGGCAGATCAACGCTGCCCATTGGCCAGTGGGAAATCGGCGGCGGCGTTGGGTCGTCCAAGGGCTTGCGTCGGTCACGCGCCGTATCCGTTGGCCTGCATCCGCGACACATACCAGGTCGCGAATTC
>NZ_JBMERN010000116.1:0-11902 GCF_049310965.1 Loktanella sp. DJP18
CTAGAGTTCAACTCTTGTGCCGCAGTGCGTCCGTCAAAATCTTGAACACGGGGACGTTCTGACGTCGGCTTGGGTAGTAGAGGTAGTATCCCTCGAAGAAGGGCGACCAGCCGCCCAGCACCTGGACCAGTGTTCCCGCCTCCATTTCATCGGCCACAATATCTTCGGGCACGTAGGCGATCCCCAGCCCCATCACAGCCGCGTCGATCATCGCGTAGGAGTTGTTGAAGGTCATCTGACCATCGACGCGCACCCGCAATGGCTGGCCGCCCCGCTCGAACTCCCACGCATAAAGACCCCCGGACGTGATGTGCCGCATGCCGATGCAGCTGTGATGCAGCAGATCCTGAGGATGCTCCGGCGTGCCATGGTGCGTGATGTAGTCGGGGGAGGCAATCGCCACCAGCCGCCAGTCCGGGCCGATCCGCACCGCGATCATGTCCTTCTCGATGCTTTCACCGAGCCGGACCCCGGCGTCGAAACCGTCCTCGACGATGTTGCGGAAGGCGCCGTCGATGCTGAACTCGATGGCGATACCTGGGTGCGCGGCGAGAACCGGCTTCAGCTTCGGCCAAACGACGCTGTCGAAGGCGTGGTCTGACAGCGTGAGGCGGATCGACCCGGACGGCGTGTCGCGCAGGGCCATCAAGTCGGCGATGTCGTCCTCGATGGCGGCAAACCGAGGGGTAATTGTCGCCAGCAGCCGTTCGCCTGCGGGCGTCGGTGCGACGTTGCGCGTGGTGCGCGTCAGAAGCGGAAAGCCCATTCGCATCTCGAGCTCCTTGATCCGCTGGCTGAGCGTGGACTGCGCCACGCCGATGCGGGCGGCGGCCTTGGTGAAGCTGCGCAACTCGGCCACGGCCTGAAACCAGACGAGATCGTTAAAGTCGGGTTTGCGCATGGGGTGCTCCTGTCTGCCCCAAGATGATTGATCGGCAAGATCGATAAGTCCATGCGGAATTATCTCACTAATCGCTCTGACGCAAATGGCCTATCTCTTCGTCAACTGACGCGTGGAGAGAGAGTGACACACCTCATCCCTCCCCCGTCCCACGAAAGGAGCAGACATGCTGCGCACGATACTGCTTTCAATGACCCTTACAGGAGCGAGCTTGCCTGCCATGGCCCAGGATCGCATTCGTATCACCAGCGGAAACGACAGCATCATTGCCACGCTGCACGACAATGCGGCGGCGCAGGCGCTGCGCGCGATGTTGCCGCTGGAGTTGTCGATGCGCGACCACCTGCGGCAGGAAAAGACCGGGACACTGCCGCAGGATTTGCCGTCAGCCCCACGCCAGCGCGACTTCGCGTTGGGCACCCTCGGGCTGTGGAGCACGGGCGATTTCGTCATCTACTACCGAGCGGGCCGCGTGCCCTCTCCGGGGATCGTCGTTCTTGGCGAGGTGCCGGGCGACGTGTTAATCTTCGACCACCCCGACCCAGTCACCATTTCAATCGAGGCCGTGGACTGATGTCGACGGCCTCTCACGGCGGGGTCTGTCCCGACATTCCAATACTATTCGGAGAACCATGATGAGCAACAATATCACCGGCAAGGTCGTCGTCATTACCGGCGCTTCCAGCGGCTTGGGCGAGGCCGCGGCCCGCCATCTGGCCGCGGAAGGCGCGAAAGTCGTGCTTGGCGCGCGCCGCGCGGACCGGCTCGGAGCATTGGTCTCGGAGATCACATCCGCAGGCGGCGAGGCGCTGGCCGTGGCGACCGACGTCACTGTGCTGGCCGATGTGCAAGCCCTCGTCGATGCCGCCGTCGAAACCTTCGGCCGCATCGATGTGCTGATCAACAACGCAGGTCTGATGCCTCTGTCGCCGATCGAGAGCCTGAAGGTCGACGAGTGGGACCGGATGATCGACGTGAACATCCGCGGTGTTCTGCACGGCATCGCGGCAGCCCTGCCGCACATGAAGACCCAGAAATCCGGTCAGATAATCACCACATCCTCGGTGGCCGGTCATCTCGTCTTCCCGGCCTCGGCCGTCTACTCGGGCACCAAGTATGCCGTCCGCGCGATCTGCGAGGGGCTACGGCAAGAGGTGAAGCCCTACAACATCCGCACCACGACACTCTGCCCCGGTGCAGTCAAGACTGAGCTGCTGGACCACATCTCGGACGTGGAGGTGAAGGCGGCCAACAGCGACTACGTCGGTCAGGTCGGTATACCGGCCAACAGCTTCGCGCGGATGGCAGCCTTTGCGATCGGCCAGCCCGAGGATGTGGACGTGAACGAGATCATCTTCCGTCCTACCGCCCAGCTGCTCTGACCTCGCCGCGCCGAAGGGCTTCTGTTCGCGCGGAAAGACACGCTCCGGCTCTCATGCCGGAAAGCGACAGCGGCCTCCGCGGGCCAAACCCTTGAAAGGACATCTCATGAAGATCATGCGCGCAGGATCGCAACCATCGGGTCCCGGCCCGGCCGACTATTTCACCGGCCAAGTCCGGATCGACCCCCTGTTCACGGCCGAGGCCCCGAGCCGCAGCGCAAGTGCGCTGGTGATGTTCGAGCCCGGTGCCCGGACGGCCTGGCACACCCACCCCGCAGGGCAGGCGCTGATCGTGACCGCAGGCATGGGCCGTGTGCAGCGCGAGGGCGATCCGATCGAGGAGATCCGTCCCGGCGATGTCGTCTGGTTCCCAGCCGGTGAAAAGCACTGGCACGGCGCATCGCCACAGACAGCCATGTCCCACATCGCCGTGCAGGAAAGCATCGACGGCAGTCCTGTCACCTGGCTGGAACAGGTCAGCGACGCCGACTACGGTGGATGATCCTCACCGGCTGCCGCCGACCGCCCCATGGCATTTGCGCCGCGTGCCTTGGGGCGGGACCCCGTCCACCGAAATTCCTGTACCGATTCAAACCTTCTGTAGGTAGCCAATGACCATGACCAGCCTTCGCCCCGCCTCCACCGCGGAACCCGCGACCGGGGCCGTCTTGTCGATGGCTCTCTGCGTCACGGCACTGATCGCGTCGGAGTTCATGCCGGTCAGCCTGCTGACCCCGATCGCGGCCGATCTGGGCGTGACGGAAGGGCGGGCGGGACAGGCAATCTCGATCTCCGGCCTCTTCGCGGTCATCACCAGTCTTTCGGTCGCCAGCGTGACCCGGGGGATCGATCGCAAGACGGTGCTGTCGGCCTTCTCTGCCATGCTTATACTGTCCGGCCTCATCGTCACGTTCGCGCCAGACTACCTGACCTTGATGGTCGGGCGGTCGATGCTCGGGATCGCCGTTGGCGGGTTCTGGGGCATGTCGACGGCGATCATCATGCGACTCGTTCCTGCTGGCGACGTGCCCTGGGGACTTGCCACGTTGAACGCTGGCGTCGCGATCGCGGCGACGGTATCCGCGCCGCTGGGTGCCTTTCTGGGAGAGATCATCGGCTGGCGCGGTGCATTCTTCCTCGTTGTGCCACTCGGCCTTGCGGCGCTGGTCTGGCAACGGGTCAGCATGCCGTCCCTACCGCCGCTTGGCCGTGCCGCGCGGGTCAATGTCTTCGCCTTGTTGCTGCGACCGCAGGTGGCCCTTGGCATGTCAGCGATCCTGTTGCTGTTCGTGGGCCAATTCACACTGTTCACCTACCTGCGCCCTTACCTCGAAGGCGTGGCAGGCTACTCGGTCAACTCGCTGTCACTTGTCCTTCTCGGGCTCGGCCTTGCAGGGGTTGTGGGGTCATGGGTTGTCAGCAAACTGCTGACCCGACACCTCCATGTCATCAACATCGCTATCCCATTGCTGATGGCGTCTGTCGCAGTTCTGCTGATCGCCGTTACACCGCGGCAGATCCCGATTGCCGTCCTGCTCATGGTCTGGGGTTTCGTCGCAACGGCCGCCCCGGTGGGCTGGGGCACCTGGGTCAGCCGCGTCGTGCCAGACGACGCCGAGGAAGGCGGCGGCTTGCAGGTCGCGGTCATCCAGTTCGCCATCGCCCTGGGGGCAGCGGGCGGCGGGTTCATGTTCGACCGCGTCGGATGGAGCGGGACCTTCGGCTGCGCCGCAGCTTTGCTCGTCGGCTCTGCTGTTTTTGCTGTTGCGGCCACGCTGCATTGGAAGAGACGTCTTGAATTGCGCCAGTAGTCATCGTCGTTATTGTCAATAAAGGTTCAAAGCGTTTTGGCACGACTGCTGAAAGCGGCCATTCGCGCAGCCGCAGCGAAGGGTGAGTTTGTCCCGCTCTGCCGCCATTCGTCGTCCGGTTCAGCGTGGATTTTGTTCGCGACCGCAGCGAACGGCAGGTCAGAGCCCTCAGCTGCCGTTGAAATCGAGCAAATTGTTAGTTCGAAACGAGGGACGCTCTCGCCCGAAGTCAGACTGGCCCGATACGCTCAGAAACGAGTTCTTGCAAGCGCCATAGCTGCGGGTCGTGCAGACCGCGTGCCTCAAGCTGAGTAACCGTGTTCAACAGATACTCGGCACCAGTTCCCAGATGTCCGCAACACCTGGCCAGAATATCGGCAACTTCCTCCAACGGAATATCCCCGGCATACAGCTCAGATGTTCGGCTCATCACGAATGCCAGCGCCTCAACCGGTGCGGAATCTGTATCCACGGTCACCCAGCGAGGCTCGTTCGTGTTTGGCTTTACTGTAAACTCGCGCCGGAAAAGTCGGTCGAGTTGCGTCTCTAGGTCCTCTTCGGGTAACTCGAACAACACGCCCTGACACTCCCCGCCTTGATCGAGGGACATCATCAGCCCAGGGTTTTCCGGGGTTGCGCGAAAACGCAACTGGCGCAGACAGAACGAACGGTGCCAGCCATGCAAAACACCACTCCGTTCGCCAACATGCTCGATCTCGGGTTTCCATATTAAAGAACCGTAGGCAAACTGAGGTGCTCCCCATCTCTTGGACAGGATCTGGCGCTTTTTAAGCTCTGATCTGCTCCTGCTGATCGGGTTGCGTTGCTTCGATTTGCCGTGAGTAGACCACTGCCGGTGGCTGTCCGCCAAGGGCCTTGTGCGGGCGGCGGTGATTGTAGAACTCCATCCAGTTGCGGACGCCGGCGCGGGCCTGTGACCCGGTCTCCCAGGCATACAGATAGACGCACTCGTATTTCAGGGTGCGCCACAGGCGCTCGATGAAGATGTTGTCCAGGTAGCGACCCTTGCCGTTCATCGAGATGCGGATCCCGGACCGGCGCAGACGGTCTGTCCAGGCGAAGGATGTGAATTGGGACCCCTGATCACTGTTCATGATGTCCGGTGGTCCGAACCGATAGATGGCCTCGTTCAGCGCCTCGACGCAGAAGTCCGCGTCCAGCGTGTTCGAGATCCGCCACGACAGAACCATCCTGGTATGCCAGTCCATGATCGCCACCAGATAGAGGAACCCGCGACGCATCGGCAGATAGGTGATGTCCACGCACCAGACCTGATTTGGCCGGTCCACCCGCAGGCCGCGCAGGAGATAGGGGTAGGTCTTGTGCCCCTTCGCAGGCTTACTGGTGTTGGGCTTCTGGTAGATTGGCATCAGCCCCATAAGGCGCATGAGCCGACGGATGCGCTTCTCATTCACCTCGTGGCCCTCGTTGCGCAGGTGCCATGTCATCTGACAAACGCCGAAGAACGGCGTGTCGAGGAACTGCACATCGATCAACCGCATCAGCGCAAGGTTCCGCGCCGTCTCACCCTGCGGGGTGTAGTAGAAAGACGAGCGCGGGATCGATAGCAGGGCACACTGCTGGCCGATCGACAGGTCTGGATGGTCAGGTTCGATCGTGCCCCGCCTCACTTGCCGCCCCAAGGCTTCAGCTTTCTTTCCAAAAAAGAGTTGGCCACCGCCAGCTCCCCAATCTTGGCATGCAGGTCCCTGACCTGATCCTCATCGATCACCGGCGTCTTCCGCCGCCGCGTTCGAAGACACCGGACGCGCCGTCCAGCAGCGCACGTTTCCATTGATTGATCATCGTCGGATGCACGCCGAACCGGCTCACCAGCTCCGCAACGGTTGCCTCGCCTTTCAGCGCTTCCAACGCCACCTTCGCCTTGAACTCAGGGGCATGCTGCTTTCGTTTCGACATCTTCGATCTCCTTCGTGGTGAAGATCAGCAGACAGCAATTTAGAGCTTACGTCAGTGTCCAGTTTTCGGGGGGCACCTCAAACAGCTGCGTGGGTCTGTTTGGCGCTGGGTGTGACGCAACCATTCGAGACACCCACTCTGCATAATCATGGTCAGTCTGGGTCTGCTGTCCGACTGGCGGCCCCGCGTCTTCGATCTTACGATGAACCAATGCAACAAGAGCAGATGTGAGCGATAAAATTCGTTTTTCGCGATCCATCAGTGTCACCCTTAGAACTAGCGTAATGTTGCCCTAAGTCATTTAAAATTGCAATAAAATTTTGGCTCAACAGAAAGACAGCACTGTCGTTCGAGACTAACCAATCTGTGAATATCCGACTTACATTACGATTTTCGGCTCCGTCCTTGCTGCCGTCATTCGCACTTTGAAAATGCTGTGCGGTGCACGAATGTCCGCTTTGGGGAAGCTGCAATGCGGCACACCTGGGTCGGATGGACGGCAGCTGTGGGCCGAAAGTGCAGTTGCCAACTCATCGTGTCGAACGTTCGCTGCAAGCGGACAGTGGTCGCCTCCGTCCGCACTGATTTTCTTGGCACCAGTGTGTTAATAGACGTTTCATGATGCCACCAAGGGCGTGCTGGCGGCGACTGACCACGCGAGGATCACGCCGAGAACGAAGCCCACTGAAGTCGGATCACTGCGTTTCTGAACCCAGCCACCTGCAAGCCCGTAGACCATCCAGAACAGGACCATCACCGGAAGCACGGTGAACGCGATTCCGAGCTCTGTCGAAACCAGCATTGCGCAAAGTAGAGTAAGCAAGGGTAGGATCCTTTGGCCTAGCGAGGCGATCCAACCCGATCGGGCGACCACCAAAGCGTCCGCAACGCAAAACGGGACGGTTCCGAGCATCAGCATCAACATGATCCCGAGGCGCCTCCCGGTAGGCACGAAGGCTGCTCCGTAGTGGTTAAGTGCCAGCGCGAAAATGCCGAGGCCCCAGACCAGCATCAGGGCAATCGCCCGTGGGCGAATGCGTGCGGGGCGCACACCGACGCGCCATAAGAGAGCAAGCTGAACGGCACCCCAAGTTCCAGTGAAGACAGTCAGAGCGCCGAATGCGAACAGACCTCCCATGCCAGGCAGTATCACGATCGCGGCCAACAAGGCCGGAGCGATAGGTGCCACGAGGATCAAGATTATTCGGCGTCCCAGTTGCGCTGGTCGCACCAGAGGTGGGCCCAGCGCATTGCTCAGTGGCCACATCAGCACGACAAGCGAGATCAGAAGCGTCAAGAGCCAAGGTGCAATATGGGGAAGCGGACCAACCGATTTGCTACCCGCGGTAGCCGCGATCCAATCGCGCACTTCGGTCAGCGTAAACTGGCTGTAGAGCACGCCGACATGACCGACCGACGGCGCGGCGACCGCGCGTCGCACGACAGCGCCATTCGTAACGGTCTCCCCTTCTATCGCCTCTGTATCGATCTGGTGCAGGCGGCCCAGCGCGACATCGCGCAACCGGCCTTCCCGCGCACCGGACACGATCAACAGCCGCTCGGGTGAGTTCGGGGTGACGGCGTCGGAATACATCGAGATCGCAACGACCGCAGCGACATCATCGATCCGCTCCGCAGTTCGGATCACCACGTCCGTCGCCATCGAGTGACCGACCAGCGAGATCGGCCCCGTGACGCCCGGCAGGTCGCGTGCCGCCTGTGCAACCGCAATGGTCTGCTCCACCAGTCGTGCGGTTGCGCCCTCGAGCGAAGCCACATCGCCCGTCATCGGATCCGTATTGCGCCCGTGACCGAGGAAATCGAAGGCGGCAACAACGAAGCCCGCGCGCGCCAAGGCAATCGAGATCGGCTGCATCATCTGGCGTGATCCGGCGTAGCCATGGGCGACGACCACAAGCGGGCCGCCTTCGATCTCATTGGACCGCCAGACCGTGACCGGGGTCGAGGCGAGGGTCATACGCTCAGACGACACGCCGTCGCGCTGACGTTCGAGCATGACGACAGACAGCACCGCGACAAGAACTGCCGCCATCGCCAAAACCCAGGTTGTCGTTCGCTCTTTGCACATCGGTCTGAGTATAGCGCCGCGTCTGATAATTGCCTGCTGGGCGCTGAGCCGGGTTGGAAATATGCTGCCAGAGTGGGTCCGCAACATCAATGACCGCTCACCTCACCACCGGCAAGTCGCTCAGCCTTGTCGTGTAGCGAGGACTGCGGTGATCCGCTCGCAGCTGCCAGGATCGCGTCATGCCCTCGCTGGCCAAAACCATCGTCTTCTTGCCAAACCGCCCATTGACCTCGTCCAAGGCGTGCATGAGTGCTGGCGATCCCTCCCGATAAGTGTCGAACAAGGTCAGCGGCCGTTGCTCGTAAGGCAGCAAGTCATCGAGCAACACGCCGGCCTTGGTGAACCCGTAGGATGCCGCACCGATCTTAGGCCAGGCCGCCAATGCGCAGCGCTTCGCCGCACCGATGAGATCGAACGTGTCCGACGACATTGGCGTCAATCGTGTCGACCGGGATCCTGCATACTGGGGGCGATCCGGTCGATGCCGGTTCGTGTGAAAGAACACGGTCAGCGTCCCCGCCACCAGCCCATGTTGGCGCAGCTTTTCGGCCGCGCGCGTGGCATGGGCGGTGATCGCCTGAAACAGCGTATCGAAGTCTTTCATCGGCGTGCCGGAGGACCGTGTCACCGCCATGCCCTTGCGCTGTGGCTCCACGTCGTTGAAGGCAATGCAAGGTTCTCCCTGCAACTCCAGCACGGTGCGCTCCAACACGACGGTGCCGAGAGCGCGGGCCTGACGCAGCGGCATATCCCGCAGCTCTGCCGCCGTGCCGATGCCGATCCCCTGCAACTTTCCTTGTATCTTCAAACCGATCCCCCAGATGTCGCCGACAGGCACGAGCGGCAGCAGCCAGTCGGCCAGCGCCGAGTCCATCATATCCAGCACGCCCGCGAAGATCGGGTTCTTCTTGGCGATGTCATTGGCGCATTTCGCCAAGGTTTTCGTGGGCGCGATGCCGACCCGCACGGGCACGCCCACCCGGCGCAACACATCGCGGCGGAGCGCTTTGGCGTGGGCGGTGCGGTCCTTGAACCCGGTGAAGTCCAGAAAGCACTCGTCGATCGAGTAGATCTCCACGGTCGGCGTGTAATCCTCGTAGACCTCCACCACCCGTCGGCTGATGTCCCCGTAGAGGGTGTAGTTCGACGAGAACACGCGGATGCCGTGCGCCTCGACCTTGTCGCGGATCAGATGGAGCGGTTCGCCCATCTTGATACCCAGGGCCTTGGCTTCGTCACTGCGGGCCACGGCGCAGCCGTCATTGTTCGACAACACGATGACCGGGACATTCTTCAGCGTGGGGTCAAAGATCCGCTCGGCGCTCACGTAGAAGTTCGCGCTGTCGCTGATCGCGATGGGCCGGGTCACGCCAGATCATACCGCCGCACGACGCCGGCGATGACACCCCAGATCTCACTGTCCTCGGTCAGTTCGATGTCGGGAAACTGCTCGCGGCTGTTGGCCGGTGCCAGGTAGAACCGGCCGTCACGCTTGCGCAAAATCTTAGCGGTGACCGCCCCCTCGACGACGGCCAGCACAGCGCGCCCCAGTCGCCGCTTGCCGGCACGGTCGACAGCGATGATGTCACCATCCCGGATGCCAACGTCCCAGAGGCAGTCGCCCTCCACGCGCCACCAGAAGGTCGAGGCGGGATGCCGCACGACCCATGCGATCGGATCGATCTCGTCCTCCAGATCATCCCCTGCCGGCGACGGAAAGCCCGCACTGACCCGCATGGCAGGCAGGCCGATGATCTGCCGTTCCGCCAGAATGGGGGCATCGATGGGATGGAGGGGCATCCTCGACTCCTCTTTTTGTTCTTGCTATGTTCTCATTATATCTGCCACCTGCGTCCGACCTGTCAAGCCGCGCCAACAAGTCGATCCCCGTTTTCGCTCCAGCCGCGCCCTGAGATGTCGCATTGTCCCGCACACACTAAAGGCTATCATGACCACTCCCGGCCCGGAGCTCTCGATGACACAGCATTCACGCGGTCAGGCGCGCGGCATCGAGCGGCTCTATCTCGATTTCGATAGTTTCTTCGCATCCGCAGAACAGCACTTCAATTCGGACCTGCGCGGGCACCCAGTCGGTGTCGTGCCCTTGGACGCCCTGCACACTGGCTGCATCGCGGTCAGCCGCGAGGCCAAGGCACGGGGCGTCAAATCGAACATGCCGATCCTGAAGGCGCGCGAGATCATCCCGGACATGATCTTCGTCGTCGCACGGCACGACGTCTACGTGCGCCTGCACAAGCGTATCCTCGACGTGATCGAAAGTGTCGTGCCCGTGGCTCACGTCAGGTCGATTGACGAAGTTGTCTGCAACCTGCTGCCGTCAGAAGGCGATCGCGCTGAGGATCTGGCCCGGCAGCTGAAAACGGCGCTGTCGACCGCGTTTAGTAACGTGCTGACCTGCTCCATCGGGATGGCACCAACCGAACTGCTGGCCAAGATCGCGGCGGAGCTGCAAAAGCCGGACGGGTTCAGGCTGATCGAGGCTGAGGATCTGCCGCAGGCCCTGGCCGGCATCGACCTCGGTGATCTTCCGGGCATCTCGAAAGGCATGTGCGCGCGGCTGGAGGCGGCGCAGGTCCACGACTTCAACGGTCTCTGGGCGCTGGCTCCCAAGCAGGCGCGGGCCATCTGGGGCAGCGTCGAGGGCGAGCGGTTCTGGAACGGCGTGCATGGCTATCACACGGAACGCCCGGCCACGAAGAAAAGCATGTTCGGCCATAGCCGGATCCTGCCGCGGGACTGGCGCAACCCGGAGAAGGTGAAAATCTGTGCGCGCCTCCTGACCGAAAGCGCCGGCCGGCGGGTGCGCCGCGCCGAGGTGCGTGCGACAAGGCTGACGCTCAGCTTTAGAGGAAGCGGCACACGAAACGCGGCGGGTCAGCGCGTGGATGTTGAACAGTGGAGCTGGGAAGGGCACTTAGCACCGGCCCGCGACGACCACACCTTCATGACGGCCCTCGGTGCAGGACTTGCAGAAGCGGAGCGCAGACTGCCGTTCCAGCCCGGATCGGTGAGCGTGATGATCCACGGCCTGATCGCAGAGGCCGAGATCATGGGCGACCTGTTCGCGGCATCCCCCAGCGTGTCAGGTGGCGCATCGGAGACAGCCGACCGCGCCAAGTGGGAAAAGGTCAGCGATCTGATGGACGGCCTGCGCGCGAAGCTGGGACCGCAGGCGCTGTCAATGGGACCACAGACGGAGGTGCCGGGTGGCTACGTCGGTGCCAAGATCGCCTTCGGCCGGATTCCTGACGAGGCCGACTTCAGCGGTGCCCCCGTCGCTGATGAGGACACGCACTTCGTCACATTCTGAACCAAGGCCAGCCCATCCAGGAGACGACCATGCAGTCACTTCCCATCGAGAATGTTCAGGACTATCCGCGCCCGCCCAGCCTTGAAGACGTTCCGCACCATCTGCGCGTGATGCTCGCCGATCAAATCGTCGCCGATACCAGCAAGGGGCTGCGCGTTCTGGAGACGCATCACGCGCCCACCTACTATTTCCCGCGCGGTGACATCCACGCCGATCTTGTCCCTGTCGGCGGTGGCAGCTTTTGCGAATGGAAAGGGCAAGCGCAGTATTTCGATGTCGTAGTGGCAGGAAAGGTCGCCAGCCGCGCGGCATGGACCTACGAGCGCCCCTCAGCCGGCTTCACCCGCATCGCGGGCCATGTGGCATTCTACGCAGGACTGATGGACGCCTGTTTTGTGGGGGAGGAGCGCGTCTTTCCGCAGCCGGGGGATTTTTACGGCGGCTGGG
>NZ_JBMERN010000117.1:0-11804 GCF_049310965.1 Loktanella sp. DJP18
GTTCATGGTATCGATCAGCGCAGCTTGCGCGGCCGCCCCCAGCTTCCCCTTCGGCTTTGCTTTTACGGGGGCCTTCTCACGCCGTCGTTGTGGGACGGTTGTTTTCGGTTCACGCGCTTTGGTCATGTCCTGTTCGCGAGCTTCGGTCGCAACCTCCTGCGCCTCTGTCGCCTGCGTCGCGCGTTCCCGAACTTCCGTCATGGTCATGGAGCGGTTCTTCGGATCGTTGTCGGCCTCAGGGTAGAGAAAGGCGATCTTGTCCTGCGCTTCGTGGATCGCGCGGATTGGCTTGGACTCAAAGAATTTGATGCGGTCCGCCAATATCGGGTTCTGACTATCGGGAACAATCAGGATCTTATTCGGGTCCATTCCCCGAATTTCCTGTGCTGTCAAAAGCGGGCGTTTTTCAGTGCCGGTTGTAACACCGCCACCGCCAAAGCCGACAGTCTTGACCTCTCGCTGACGGCTTTTGGTCGATCCCGTCCGATCACCCAGCAAAGTCTCAATTTCACTGGCCGTACGATCTTCCTTCGGCGCAAGATAAAGTTTGACCTGACAGGCGCTCTCAATCGCCTGCACTTCCTCTAACGTGTATGGGACGGACAAGAGGCCGGGGACTGACTGTGTGACGATCGCGAACCGACCACCGTGACCTGCCGTTTGCTTCATAGCCTGAACGATAAGGGGCATGTGGCCCAACTGGTCAAACTCGTCCAACAAGATGAAGACAGGGAAAGGCTCGTCGTCCTCCGGCTTCGATGTACGCATGAACGAAATGAGGTCTGCGAAGAAAAGTCGGATCAGCGAATTGAGGTCCTTAATGTCGTCTGACAGAACTTCGAGATAGATCGACATTGGTGTGCGGCGCATTTCCCTGAAATCGAAGTCGCTTGTCCGCGTCACGCGTTCAACCTTGGGATTGGACCATTGCGACAGGCCCGCGCTCGCCAAGATTGAGATAGTGCTTTGCTGGATTTTAGGGTCTTGTGAAGCGACGTGGTTCAACTGACGCGCGGCAGGCGGATACTGGCATTCCTTTGCAGCACGAAACAAAAGATCTGCGGACGACTTGCCGATATCCTCTCCCTCGCCTGTTCCGAAGATGATGCGATAAATCTCGCCCATTGTTGCGTTGCCGCGCTGAACGGCAAGGATACCGGCAGCGACAAACAGCAGGATCGACCCGTCAAGCCAGCCTTTGTTTTCTTCGACCTGTAAGAAAAGATGCGCGACCCGCCCGATTCCGGTCCAAAGCTCCTCCATGTTTTCAATGTCGGCGACTTTTGCCATCGGATTGTAGTTGTGCGTCGGCTTTTCGAAGTCGAACGGGGCAAACCGGAACACCTTGTCGCCGAGCTGTGCCCTCGCCCTTGATGTCTCAACCCACAGCTCGCCTTTCACATCGAGTGCCACCATAGAGCCGGGAAAGGTCAGCGCGTTCGGGATGACGAAACCCACGCCCTTACCGCTGCGCGTCGGCGCGACCAACAAGATGTTGCTGACAGTGCTGTAGAGTGCCGCGATGTAGCGGACCCTGCGGGTATTCAGTGACTTATTCTTTTCGGGGTCGGTGTTGTTGGCCTTGATGTTGATCGGTCGATCTGGGTGTTGGGCTGGTGGGGCGACATGCTCACCGAGGACGAAGCCCGCTCCCAGTTCGTTCAGCATCCGGTTCCTGCGGACGCTCGACTTGGACTGAAATCGTCTGTCGCCGTAGTTGACAAGGCGATCCTGGGCGACGGTCACAACCGCGATCAGCAGAAAAAATGCGACGACGGCCAGCACGATCAAATGGCCGGTCAGGTATGGCTGTTGAATCAACATGCCGGACATGAGGGTTTTGGTGTGCAGCATGAGGTCGGTTGCCAGAAGGTCGCGCCCTAATGCGACGGTCAGATAGACGCTGGAAACACCGGACCCTGCGACAAGGCCGCAGAGAACCGCGATGAAACAGGCGACAGTCAATTTCATATCGAAATGCCCCGCGACCGCGCATAGTTCGGATCGACGGCCTCAAGGCCGGTTTCAATCTCGTCCAGCTCCAAGCCCACATCGACAAACTTTGCGCTTTTCAAAAGCTCCTTCGCTGCAAGGCGCTGGTTGGCGGGCGTATCGACGTATTCGGAAAGGGCATCCATGTTGCCGGATGCAATGTCTTGCATGGCCCCCATGCCCTCCAAGGCGACGAATGCCGTCAGCATTTGTCGGCCCGCTGCGCTGTCCGCCAGATCGGCGCGTCCCGTTGTTGCAGCGGTGTTGGCAACGTCCTGCATAACGCGGGCAACGCCGTCACGATCATAGACCTTGCTGTCAGCGATGATCCTCTCTTCGACCTTGCCAAGATCCATCTGCCAGTCGCGGTAACGATCGGCTGCGGCTTCGTAGTTCTCTGACACCATCCGAGACTCGACGGCCTTCACGCCAAATTTGCTTTCGATTTGCAAGACGCGGCCTGCGGCCTCCTGCCGTATCATCGCTTCGTTCTGTTCGCGGGACAGATCGGGCCGCAAAACCTGACGATCATCCTCGGCTGAACCAAGATCGTTGGTCGCAACGGCCATCGTCGCGGCTTTAATGTCTTTGCCGTGCCGCGCGAAAATCTCCGTCGCAACAGCATCGTAAGCCTGCTCCTGCTCTTTCGAGAGGTCGCCGCGCTGCTTTGCCGTCGCAAGGTCGATCAACTCGTTTCCAAGCTGATCGAGCGCACGTTCTTTGTCGGACCGACCTTTTGCGGTTTCCGCTTGAGAAAGTGCGATCTGCATCCCCTCAAAACGATCAAGCGGGGTCGAAACTCCATCCTCTACGACAAGAGTAGTCGCTTCTTCGATGCGGCGGGACGCATCCTCAAAAGCCTTCACGTCGCGGGGCGGCGTTGGCATCGCGGCTGCAATCGCGGCAATGTCGCCTCGCTCAATGCGGGCGTTTTCGACTGGATCACCAATCGCATTGATAAGTCGCTCTTGCATCGTCACGCGGTCCAAGCCCATCTCGACCCCTTTCTGGACGTAGGCTTTCATCTCCTTGGGGATTTCTGCGAGCCTGTGGTTGTGCATTTCCGCATAGGCATCAGCGAAAGCGGGCATCACGGCCCTGAACCTGTCGGGCACGTCCCCAGTCACAAGGTAGGAATCCAGCACATTCGCATTGACGAACTCTTGTAGCAGATCGGCGTTTTTGTCTTTGACAAACAGTGCCGCGCGGGCCTCCAAAGCGCCGGTGTCTGGAATGAGATACGACGACGGCGTTTCCTTGAAGGCGGGCCAGATTGTGTCGTCCGTCAGGTCCGGGGTCACGTCTGTTTCGATGATGTTCAAAGCGGTGTCGATCTTCGACATGACCGACGCCCTACTTCTTTCCGGCAATGCGTCAATGGCGTCCTTGTTCTGCTCCGCCCAGCCGATCAAGGACGCGCGAATGTCCCCGCGGTCTGCGGTCACGTCCAGATCAATATCCATCATTTGTCCCTTCGGAACTTCATTGCCCGCGAATAAGGCTGCTGCTGAAATATACGCACGCTTCGCAATCATCGGTGCGCCGATGGTCTCGGCAAATTCTGCCAGGGTCGTGTAAAGCTCTGCGGTGTCCCGCATATCTTGCCTGCGCCATTCGGAGGTCAGGCTTGCTTTGACTTCGGGCGTTGCGAGTGTGCGGCCTTCGCGGGCGGCAAAGACCGCAGCACTCGTGATCGGTGCGCCATAAAGACCGCGGTCGGCACGCGTCAGGCTTTCGAGCCGCAGGCCGTAGTTGTCTGCAATGTCGGTCATGCGATCCCGCATCATCTGGGGATTGAAAATCCCTTCGGATGAGATGGAAAACCAAGTCCCACATTCGCCGCGATTGTTCAGAACGACATGGACGTGAGGATTGGCGGTGTCCGTGTGCAGGACGGCCACGTATTCCCATGTATCCGCGATATGCGTCTGATCCTCGAACATTTCGGCGCACCACTGTTGCACAATCACGAAGGCGGCGTCCTGGGACACATCGTCGGGGAACGACAGCACCATGTGGCTCGTATGGCCGTTGCGGGGTCGACCCTTCCAGTCCTGCGCCCATGCACGCACCATCTGATCGAGGTCAGCCTGGTCAAAAGCGTCCTTGTCGATGCTGACGCCGGGGGCGAAGCCGAAGATGCCCTTGGCCTTGCCGTTCACATAAGCCAGCTGTCCCGCCAGTTGCTTTTGATGCTGAACGCCGGCGCCTGGGATGCGCTTGACGAAGGCGCTGCCGGTCGAGGTCAGGCTTTTCCAGACACGATTGCCACGCGACGTCGCACCGCCAACGGATGTATGGCCCGCGCTGCGCCGCGCCCGGATCATGATTTCATCGTAGAACCCGCCGCTCACAGGCGCTCTCCCGCGTGCAATGCGTTCCGGCCTTGCTGTCGCACCTCGCTGAAACCGTCAGAAATCAGCCTGTCAACGACGGTGAAGGTATGCCGAACCGTCGCCAGAAACTGTTTATCCTCTGGCGAAAGCCTGGCCCCACCCCTCAATGCCGACCTGTTCATCGCGTAGGTCAGCTGATTGAGGTTGCGACCCTGGGCGCGTAACTCGCGTCTCGCCTCGGTCAGATCGAGCAGTTCATCGCGACGCAGCTCCAGGAAACCCGTCGCGGCGCGCACCAATGAACGCAAGGCTGCCGTTCGTGAAGGCAATCCCGCATCCACAATGAAGACGTCCAACGCCCGCAGTTCGCCGCCGGACAGGCGGAATGTGATGTTGTGGGAGGCACGATCCGGCTTGCTATGGCCGTGACCCCGGTCCTTTCGCAAAGCGTAGATGGTGGAAATGTGGACGCCAAATTTTGCCGCAACCGCCTTCGGGGCAGCGCCCTCTAAGAGCATGTGCGACGCCGCGATCTTGTCTCTGGTCGTGAACGATTTCGGCATCTCGAAAGCCCTAAAACGAAACTGTCTTGCAAGTGACATATCCTGCTACCTCTTCCCTAACATTATAGATCAGTCGTCACAACCATCAGAATGGTACAGTTCTATAATGTTAGTCCGTTTGAGCGGCCCGCAGGGACGCGACGGAGCGCCCACTGGGGTAGCGACGGAACTCCGATGGAGTGACCGCCCCGCAGGGGCGAAATTTCCTCAGGAGCCCAGTAAGGGCCTCTCATTGCGAAGTCCGACCTTCCCCCGCATGTGCACCCCCCTGCCCTACTCGCGTTCCTCACGGCTCCACGGCGAGCTTAAACGACGTCTCGAACCAATACTTCCCGGCCCGATCCAAATGACCTCGATGTGCCGGTGCCGCCTGGCATCGCTGCGCTCCGAACACCACGTCCATCCGTGCTTCAAAAGACCTTGGGCAGCAGGTCGTAGCCAACAGGCTATAGGCGACAGATCGCAGGTTAGAGGTGATGGGTGAAAAGTTTCAGGACGCAGGACGCTGGATTAAGGTTCCAAGTAACAGGTCGCAGGTTGTATCCAATAGATTCGAGGTAGTAGGCTAAACCTACAGGTCGCACGTAATAGGTGTCAGGTTGCAGGTTTTAGGTTACCTCCTATGATCCCAGAGGCTCCAACAGACGTACCGGCCCCGACACTGAGGACATCAGAATGAAGATCATTACTTTCGCCTCGACCAAAGGTGGCGTCGGCAAGTCCACCACAGCAGCCGTCGTTGCGGACAGCTTCTTTCGGAGTGGTCAGACCGTCCAGCTCATTGATTTCGACAATCAGGCCAGTGTCACAAACTGGGCCATCCCTGTCTGCGCACGCAACGACGGCATCGATATCATCGCGTTTAATATACCGCACGACGCGACAGTGGCGGAGTGCTACAACACGATGCTGGACCGGCTTCAGGATGACGTTGATTGGGTCATTATCGATACGAAAGGCGGGGAAGATGCCAGGCAAATGGCGGCTCTTGCAATCTGCGACCGCGTATTCTCGCCGTGCGGCCCCGAAAAGAACGAAGTAACCGGCGTTGAAAAGACATTGGCCTACTTCAAAATTGCCCTCGAAGCGACGGGTGATGATGATACCGACCCCAAAGACCTTCTGACTGTCATTTATCAAAAAGAGGGCCAGTTTCCGAACGCCCAGATGCTTGCTTACGAAGAACTCATTCATAGTCATTACGGCGCGATCAAAGGGCTGCATCGCTCAAGCGCAATCAAATCGTTTATTGGTGACGATATGACCAGCAACGAAGCGATCGCTGCGGCAGAATCTGACGGTCGAAGTTTTGAGGCGATCAAGAAAATACAAAAGGCTGCAGACGAGTTGGCCGCGCTTATCACGGGAGAATTTTGATGGCCGTTGAACGCAAGCCCCGCCAGAAGATGCCTGTTCCGGGGCTCACTGACCGCGACCGGGCTTCCATTGCAACGACAGCGAAGGCTAACGGTCTCGGTCAAACCGAAGTTGACACGTCACAATCAGAGCCGACGCCGGTACCGAGCAAAGCGCCTGCAGCTGACACAAAGCCCGATCACACCTCAAAGGCGGCACCTACGAAACCACCGTCTTCAGATGAAACAGTGAACTTCGCTCCAACACCCACTGCGCAGACCCCGGCTCGCAAGCCTGAGCCAGCCGCGGTTGCCGCTGACAAGCAACTGCGGGTGACGGTGGCTCAATCAAGCGACCTCGCGCTAGCAATACACGACAAATTACTGAGCCTGAGCCCGGATGCTCAAAAGTTCGCAAGCCCCGCGATTTTGCTACGTGAGTTCCTGCGTGAGCATGACGAAGAACTGGCGAAGATTTTCCGCATGACAAACGGCCTTCAATAGACGCATCGTTTCACGGTGGTCCGACAGGCATGGTATCCGGTCTGGCCACAGCGACAGCGACAACAATTACCCGTCCCTTTGGTGAGGGCCATCCAGAGGCTTTGCTCCTGAGCCACGCGGATATCGCCCCAAGCTGCCAGATCAATCCTGGTCCGGCTTCTCCGCGACTACCGCCCCCCTTTCGGTCGTTTCCGGCAATCTAGACGTATACTGTGCGAGGACCGCGGAGGAGGTTTGAAAGGTTCACGCACCCGTCTAGATCGAGATCGATACGGACGCGCCGCTGATCTCGCTGTCGCCGTTCTTCGAGGGCACCGTGAGCCCGCGGGCCACATCCGGCGGAACAACGGACGCGGATATCATCCCTCCGGTGTTCGGCAACAAGAACTCGAAGATCTATCACGTGGAGGGCTGCCCGGGCCACGCCGCGACATCCGCAAGGAACCGGGTCACCGTTCAAGACCGAGAACGACGCATTGAGTGCAGGCTACCGCAAAGCAAAGAACTGCACATGAACCGCACTGGAAAAGTCGGATGCAGATGACAAAGGACATACATCATGACCGAACAAGCCACAAAAGCGGCGACGGCACCCATCTCCGAAAAGCTTACCGCCCTCTACGACATCGCCCTGGATGGCCTGTGGGGAAGTGTCGACCGCAAGTTGTCGCGCCGGCGGATCGCAGAGCGACGCAATGCGCTCGAGGAAGATCGTTTCGCAGCCGAACGCCGCAGGGAAGAGCTCGAGACCCGCAAGACTCAGCGGATCAACATCTCTGCCAGCAAGGCATCGGTTGCGCCAGAGATCGCAATTGGCGCGACGATCTTCCGGAATCCCGATGATACCGAGCAGGTCTGGGGCGGCTTGGGCCGGCGTCCATAATGGCTGAAGACCGTTCTTGCGCGCAAGGTCGTCACGCTGGATGACCTGAAAAGCACCTGGACCGCAGAGGATTCGCGTGCGGCGGCACGGCTTGTCGAAGAAGGTGGCGTCTGAACGGCGACGACAACCGCGGGTTTGCATGCTTCACGGCCAGCCTTCAGATGAGTGTCGGGGCACTGAATATGGCGACGCGATCGTCGCTATAGCGCCGGCCATATTTTGATGGGTGACATGACGTCAGGGCAGGGGGTGGCACCCTCATCGCACTGCCGATCGCGCTTCTGCCTTGCGCTCACCCCGCGGTATCACGCGCCCAGAGGCGACGGGCTGACCAGAGGTATAGCTTCTCAGCATGGATGTGAGGTATCCCTCGGGCTTGACGATATCGGCCGTCCGGCTCGCCAGGTAATCGACCACCAGGATTGTGTTGTCCCAGCCCAGTATGCTCATGGCCTTCAGCATGGCGGTCTGTCCCAGTCCGATAAAAGATGAAAATTGAATTAGCACCGCTGCCAAATCTCGTTCGGTGGAGGGGGGGGCTGGATAGAACTCCCGCAAGGTTACGGCCTGCGCCCAAGCCAGGTGTATTCTACGGAGATCGAAAAATGGGCTTTCTTTTTTTAGATCTTTGGGTTTCGACTCTATGTGCCGGACAATCTGTCCGTCATCCGGGGTATATATGTCCTGCGCGATAGCCTTATCCGTCGGCGCAACCAGCCGGGCAGGGCAGGGGGCAATGACATCTCTCACGGCAGCTTTCTCCGGGAGATGCATCTCTGCTTCAGCCGTGATTTGGGCGATGTCGACGGCGAGTGCGTCAAGATCTGCCTGCGTCGTGCCGGTGCGACGCAGGGCATTGCGGACGGACGTGCGCAACGCATCGGCCCAGTCCGGAAGGAAACGACCGGACGATGCGAGTTGGCGCAAGGCCTCCTGGAGACCGGCGCTGAGCGCATTCTTGCGCTGGCGCAGGGCGAGGTTTTCCGCAGTCACCGTTTCCTGCAGGACCAATAACCGCGGATATAGTTCGAAGATCGGAGCCAGGTCGATACCGTAGGCCTGCACGATCTGACCCGTGTGGTTTCGTTCAGGAAACCGCCGCCCATTGGCACTCAGGTGGCGTCGGATCAGACCGACCTGCTCCAGTCGCGCCTCACCTCGGCGAAACCGTCGCGCATCCATGCCGCAGGCTCTCTGCAGAATTTCGGTCACGTTCATGAACGAGACATTCATTCCCGATGCGATCAGTGGGCCCTGAGGCAAGACCGTAAGATGGGCGCGAAGGACCATGACATCGCGGTCAGTGAGACCAATTTCACGGCGCATGGCCGTGACAAGTGTCAGCAGTTCCCATCTATCCAATGACTTGACAGGTGTGCTGTGCATCGGGCAAGCGTCATCAGCCTGCCGGCGCGGTGATACCGCGGACATAAGTTTGTTCATATGTTTTCAGAAGGCAGAATTTACCCGTTCACCGAAAACCGGTGTTGAAAACGATTCGGATAAGCGCTAAGCAGTCTGTGCAAAGAGAACTACGAAGCCCTTCCGGAGAGTGATCTTCGGGGGGGTTTTTTTATGCCTTGGTCTGCTCCTGTTGCTGCTGTTGCTCGATGGTTTCGATTTACCGCGGTAAATCGAAATATATGTTATTTATCAGTATCTTACGAAATCATCCTCGGACATTTCTCTGAAATTCCGAGAGAATGGTTTCGATTTCCTGTTCGATCCTGACGAGAATTTCTTGCGGCATGTCCTTGCGCGTGTTGATCACGAGTTGCCGAGACTTCCGCACGGTCGACACGCCGCCGGAAAGGAATTCCCGATGAATCCCGGTTTTTGGCGTAGGTGATTGTTTTGCTGTCTTGCGTGCTGCTTGCACCGCCATCACGAAGGTCTCGAAGCGTGTGGAGCTATCCGCGATATCACGGTCGACGAGCTTCACGGCGCGTCCCGGGCTGAGGTCGTTCTGGTCCATCAGCTTGACCAACGCATCCCATTTTCGCCGTCCGATACCGCGGGCAGGGCCGATTGCAGTGACCAGGTCTTCGCCGACGGATCGGTAAGTGCCGACCATGAAATTGATCAGCGTGCGCGAGATGTTGAGAAACTCGGCCACGTCCTTCTGATCGAAACCGACATCCAGAGCCTGTGCGGCGGCCCGGGCGCGTTCAATATAGCTCGTCTCGAGGCGAGCCGTGTTCTCGATGCCTTGCGCGATGAAGGCTTCCCGATCGTCCATCCGGGCGACAAAGGCCTTGATTTGGTGTTTGCCGAGCTGGCGATGCGCCGCAAGCCGGCGCCTGCCGACGACGATCTCGAAGGGCTTGTCACCTCCGGACAAAATGCGCACAAGGATCGGAATCTGCTGCCCGTTCTCGCGGATACTTTCCACCAGGGCATCGAGGTCCTCATTGACGTCGATGCGATCCTTGACCGCGCTCTCCCGTATCTGGTCGACCGGAATTTCCTGGTAGGTGCGGTCGGCCCCTCCTTGTGTGGCGGCGCTGATGTATTTCTGACTCGCCGCGCCACCCTTGACGAGGGGTTTGCGCCGGGGAGTTAGTGGCTGTGCCTCCGTCGTCGCGTTCGGATCGTCCGTCGGTCCGTGCTCAAAAACGTTGCGCGCCATCATGCCACCTCTGCGCTGGCATGGATCCGACCGCGGCTTCGCATGATCTCTTCCTCGATCTCGACCGCAATGCCGTGAAGACTTTCCAGGACACGGTCGTAGGTCTTGCGGGTGAAGGTCGACGGATCGACCTCGAGAAGCGGATTCATCGTGTTGCCGGCGTCTGCGATCGCGGTCGAGGCGAGAAAGTCCGTCTTCAGCATAGCTGGTCCCAGCGTGTTGCGCAGGAAGGAACTCAATTGCAGCTGCGCAGGGTCATGCGCTGAATATCGCGTCAGCAAGATCCGGATGAAGTGGAACCGCTTATTGGGATCCACGCCCTCGATGCTCGCCAGCGTGCTCGAGGCCAGCTCGAGAAACTTCACGAGGCTGACGACGTCGAGCATGCCGGCCGAGAGGGGGACCAGCATCGCATTGGAGGCGTAGAGAGCCGCGATGACACAGAAGGACATGTGAGGCGGCGTGTCGAACAGGATGACATCGTAGGTGTCCTCAACCAGGCTCAGCGCGTCCGAGATGCGGGTATAGAAGGGGACGCCGCGGGCCGCCGCCGATGCGGTCTCATACTCGAACTCCGTGAGCGCGATCGATCCCGGGATGATGTCGATGTTGGGGAAATACGTGGGCTGGATCGCATCGGCTATTCCGATGCGGGTGCTGTCTTGTCCTTCTTCATCGTAGCGCAGGACGTCGTAGATTGACGGCAAATCATCGAGGTCGGCCTGAATGTCGAAAAGATCCGAACAGCTTGCCTGCGGGTCCAGATCGACCATGAGGACCTTGAAGCCCCTGAGCGCCAGAAACTGTCCGAGATTGACGGCCGCAGTCGTCTTGGAAACGCCGCCTTTCAGATTATATATCAATAACTTAGTGGTAACCTCTCCGTCGATCTTGCCCGGGAACATGTCCACGGAAATCTTGCCGGCCACATAAAGCTTGTTCTGGATATCGATGATTTCGTCCAGGCTGAATGTGCGGCGGTTGCCGGGCTCCATGATGCCTTCCGGCAGATCGGGCACGTTCTTAAGGTGATGCCGCAGCGTATTGTAGTTCATGCGGAAAGTGATGTCGGCCATCTCACGGATCGTGAATCGCCGCAGGCCGCCATCAGATTTACGGGAATTTGGAGCGTGCAGCCGTGCAGACTGCTGTCTCAATGCCTGATCGAGTGCTACGCTGAAGGCATCCAGGGCCTCCGAACCCACTATCTGCGTCATCCTGCCACCTGCGCGTTATTTTGTTTTTTTCAGCCTTACATCAGCAAATGCCGATTATCTACAGAAAGCTGACGGGTTCATGCAACGTGCGTGAGGAGCCACGACGTTGATGAGTGCGCATACCCTTATTTTTGCTATGATGAACAATATCTTGTCAGAAAACATGGGCATGATCGTGGCTTCAAAAATAATTATCCACCGCCCACCGATATGCTTACGCGTACCGTAAATCGATCATGCGATATTGGACCCCGGTCTCTCACGCCTATGTCACGTGCCCGTGATTCTCGGAAGATAGTAGGGCTTTGGCGGAAGACGGAGGAGT
>NZ_JBMERN010000118.1:0-11800 GCF_049310965.1 Loktanella sp. DJP18
CGAACCTTCAACCTCCAGTTCATGATGAAGAGGAACACGCAAGCAACGGGCGAAAGAGGGCTCAATGTCGTCACAAGGCTGAAAAGATCGAACATCTGAAATCCCTGTAGATATGATCATTTCTGCGGACATAGGAGCCTTGCAGAAAAAGTGACACTGGGGGCTTTGCTGAGAGAGGGTTTCGCGCTCAAGATCCGGAACCGGACCGCGATGCTCTTGCTTCCGAAATTTGCCCAAAGGTCGAATCTGGACAGGACACTAATTTCGGAGCACCTCATGGAAGAACTCAATCACGCATTGAGATGTGCACGGATATCGCGTGCGCGCGGTCATGGGCTCTGTCTGACGGCGTCAGGCATACTGACCGCTGTCCAGATACTCTTCGGCGCAGATTCAATACTCTCAACGATCGAGCGAGAGCCGCTATTGGTAGTCTGTTGCGGATTACTGGCCGCCTTGGGTCTCATTATGATCACGCGGGCCGATCGCCTTGAGCGCGGCCTCAGTGTGCCACACACTTTTCCTGATGGAACACACAGGACTTGATGGCAACAGACACCCTTGCCCCCAAAGTCTCCTGAATTTCCTTTATTAAATAACAAAGCATAAAGGCCGGTCGGCACTCAGACATCAGCAACTTGCAGGCGAGACACCGCCAGACCAGCGACACATCAGAAATTTTAGTCAAACTTTCTGCCGTATCGGTGCCAGCGAACCAACACTCCTCTTACAGTTGCTCATGGAGAAACAATGCCACCCTCATATCTCAATCCGAAGCGGTCGCAGCTTCTGGAAACCTTCGGTCTCGACATGAAAATGGTCTCGGGAAAAGGCTGCACCCTGCATGACGAGAACGGCACGGCCTACCTCGATTTCCTCTCGCAATACGGCGCCCTGCCCTTCGGGCACAATCCGGACCGGGTCTGGAGCGCCATCCTGGACGGCTACCAGGACAGCGTGCCGGCGATGGTGCAACCCCTGCGCCCCGTCATCGCCGAACGCCTCGCCGCGCGGCTGGCCGAAATCACTCCCGGCGATCTCGCCATCACCACATTCACCAATAGTGGCGCTGAAACGATCGAGGCCGCAATCAAGCTCGCGCGCATCCGCACTGGCCGCCAGGTGATCCTGTCGACAACAAATGGCTTCCACGGCAAAACGCTTGGCGCCCTCTCGGCGACAGGAAAGCCGATGTATCAGGCCGGCACAGGTGCACCGGCACCCGACTTCGATTACCTGCCCTACGGCGACATTGATGCCCTTGAATCTCGCTTGTCCCGTGACAGCTTCGATATCGCCGCTTTCATCGTCGAGCCAATCCAGGGCGAAGGTGGTGTCATCTGCCCGCCGCCCGGATACATCGACGCGGTGATCGCGACATGCCGTGCGCACGGCGTCCTGAGCATCATCGACGAAATCCAGACCGGCTTGGGCCGCACCGGTGCGCTCTTTGCCTGCTCTGCGGGCCACGAGACGCCGGACATGCTCCTGCTCTCGAAAGCGCTCGGGGGTGGCATCATGCCGATCGGCGCTTGCATCGTCCGCCCGGACGTCTGGGATGACCACTTCGGCCAGATCCACAGCTCGACCTTTGCCAACAACAACATTGCCTGCCTTGCGGCGGAAGCGACGATCGAGCTGCTGACAGAAGACAACCAGGCTCTTGTCAAGAATGTTGCGCGCCTGTCGCAACGGCTGCACGAAGGCTTGCGGATGATTCAGAAGCGTTACCCAAGCGTGATTTCCGAAGTGCGCGGCCGCGGCTTCATGGCGGGGATCTGCTTTGCGGACTTCTCCGACCGTGGATCGGCCACGCTGTCGTTTGCGAGCCTGAACGGCGGTGTGATCCCCCTGATCAGCTCCTACCTGCTCAATACCTACAAGATCCTGACAGCACCCTTGTTCAACGCCACGCGAGTGTTGCGCCTGCAACCGCCCCTGGTCTCGACGGCGGCCGATATCGACCGTGCGCTCAACGCCCTCGATGATGTCTGCTCCACCCTCGCTGCGGGCGACATCCAGCGCATTGTGGCACACCTCGTCGGCGCCAAGCCGGCTGCGGCACCGGCACTGACGACTCTAGGCATAACTGTGCCGGCCGCTCCCTGTCAGGCTGAAAACGACGACACAGATAAAGCGCCCCTCACGGGTAAGTTCGCCTTCCTGATCCATTACACCGAGACAGCCGACGTCGTGCGCTCCGACCCGTCCTTTGCGCAGTTCAGCGACGCAGAGATCGGCAAATGGCTCGAGTGGGTCAAACAGCTAGGCCCAGGTCCTGTGCGCAAGATTGGACATGTGCGGTCAAAGACGGGGACTGGGATTTCAGGCACCATCATGTCGGTGCCGATGCTGCCCGCTGACATGCAGCGCGCCGGACGCGCCATGGCCACTGAGATGATCCAGGAGGCTACCCGCATGGCGGCCGCAGAAGGGGCAACCCGGGTCGGCCTCGGCGCCTATACCTCCATCGTCACACGGGGCGGGGAGAAAGCCTGCGGCCTTGGGGTGCCTGTCACCAGTGGCAATACCCTGACCAGCATCGCAGCCGTGAAGGCCCTCATTGATGTCGCGGCCCGCTGTGGTGTCGATATCCGTGATGCCCATGTCGCCGTCGTCGGTGCCACCGGCGCCATCGGACGGCTGGCGTCCCTGATGCTGTCGCGGCAGGCGCGGCACCTGACACTCATCGGCAACGGCAATAATCCTTTCGCGCCACGTCTTCTGGAGAAGGTCCGCGCTGAAATCGTAGATCTGCCCGCGTGCAGGGCAGATGTCTCTGCAACAACTGATATCGCTGCAATCCGTGCGGCTGATCTCGTGATCGTCGCAACAAGCTCGGAGATCACGCTTGTGGACCCGCGCTCCTTGCGCCCCGGAACGATCGTCTGCGACGTCGCCCGCCCACCCAACGTAAGCTTTGCCTCCATGTGCGAGACAGGGGTATTCGTCTTTGACGGCGGCCTCATCGCCCCACCGTTCGAGATCGACCTGGGCCCATTCCAGACACTGCCGGAGAACCTCTGCTGGGGTTGTCTGGGTGAGACGATGCTGCTGACGCTTGCCGGTGAGACTGCCGACTTCAGCATCGGATCGCAGCTCTCCCTGGCCGACGCCGATCACATCGCAGCACTTGCGGATGTGCATGGCTTCGTACCCGCGCCGACGCAATGGTATGGCGCCCTTAGCGGTGATGCGGAGATCGAGTTGTTCCGTCGGGCGCGCCAGGCACGTCAAGCCGCAGCCTGAAATATATCCTGAGGGACTCTGGAGCCCCTCAGGCAAAAACTTCATCTTCCGTCGCCTGCTTCCAACCCAGGCGCTTTAATTGACACTCCGCTAAAGCGCGACGTTCACGAAGCGTTGCAAAATGAGGCGATGGCGTCGCACCGCGCCGCATGATCGCGACGAGCAAAAAAAAGCCACACATCTTCCCTCCGCCAACCGGCTGCCGGGGTGAGCTCTCTGCGGGCTCACCCCGGCAGTCAGCTGCCTCGGACAGTGAAACTGGACCCCATTGGAAAATTTCAACCTGGCGTGCCTGGACATGCCGATATCCCAGTCAGCGAGGTGACAAGAAAAGATGACGACCATGGTTATGCAACACAAGATCCCGAACAGCCGGGAGCTGCGCATCCTGCGACAGGATAATCTGGCATTCTATGCCGAGATCAATGCCCGCGCCTTCCGCGGCGCATTCATGTCCGAGGTGCCGGTGCAGGTATACCTGCGCATCATTGACGAAGTAAAGCAGGACTTCATCTCGGTCTCGCCGGCTCAGGATTTCACGAAGCCGGCCGACTTCTACCTCAACCTGATGATCGGCAAGCATGCCAGCTACGATCACGCGAAGTCAGAGCCCTGGCTTGGCACCGACATCAAAGGCGACACCGAAGTCGTCGTCCTTCTTGAGCCGGCATCAAAGGCCCTGCGCATCCTGCGCGATCTTGACAACCAGCAGAGCTTCCTGGCCGTCTCCAGTCTGTCCTCGCTCAGCGACCGCCTGATTTCCAAGGCCGCACGCCTGTCGGGCGATGCCTCGCAGCAGATCGACGCGCTGGAATCGCGCCGCACCGACATCGACCTTGAAATCGCCGAGCTGAAGGCGCGCGGGGCCAAGCCCCTCACCCCCATTGAACGCCGCACCGAGATCTACGCCCTGCTCAACGACCTGTCGCAGATCAAGGCAGGCTTTGCGGAAGTGCCGGCCGCCAAGCGTCGTATCAACAGCGAGAACAAAGACCTGTTCCTCGACTCCGATGCGCCCGTCGGCGACGTGCTCGATGTCTTCTGGGAACGCCAGCGCGCCTGGGACCAGTCAGCCGAGAACGCCGTGCTGACCACGTTGCGCGACCTGCACGTCAATATCGCGAAAGCCCAGATCATGCAGGGCAGCCTCGAAAGCGTCGTACGTATGGGTGATGATATCATCGATCTCCACCTGCGCCGCGAGATCACTTCGTTTCTGCCGGACATGCTTGGCATCTCGAATGATATCTCGTTGGAGATTTCCTACATCTGGACAACGCTGAGCTCGTTCATCTCGAACCCGAACTACGCGGCCCGCCGCGAAGACGCACGTGTGCTGCGCGCCGCCCAGGCGGCTGCGGTCCGTATTCGCAACGAGGTGCGGCCAAGCCCGCGCGACACGCGCCTGAAGGATACGGGCCTGGTCATGACGATGCCACTGCGTACCAATCCGCTCTGCGATCTGAAACTTACCACTGAAGCACCGGTGCCGATCGATGAAGATCGCGATCTGGTTGCGGTGGCGGAAGAGCCGGATAGCGACGCACGTCGCATGGCCCTGGCGAAAGAAGCCGCCAAGAGCGCCCACCTCAGCACCGCAAGCATCGTCGCGCGCGTGAAAGACGCCATGGGCACCCGCCAAGAGGTGACACTGTCCGACGTTATCCGGCACTCACCGCTACGCTACGGCCGCCACGAAATCAGTCGCTACCTGGCTGTCGCGTCCGGCACCATGCCGTCACTCCTCGTCGAAGGCATGAGTTTCACGGTGCAGTTCCATGAGCGGGACAAGTCGACGATGGCGAATATCGTTAACCCGATCTTCCGCCTGAACGGCACAGTCGGCGAAGGCTTCGGCGATTTCGATACGGCCAGCTATCTGCTGACACCCGACGAGATGCGCGCTTCACCCACCGGGTACGCACCCATCGATCGCAACACAATTGCCGCCTGAGGCGGCGCCACACCCGGGGCACACAACCCCGAAAGACAGACATCCAGAAAAAGAGACCCATCATGGCCACGTTCACTATCAACCACGTCCTCTCCCGCCTTCTGCGCGAGAGCGCCATCCTCTCCTCGCGCAACCAATCGCTCTACGAGACAACCCTGCAACTGCGCAGTGACGTCGAGGCGCGCCTGCGCGAGCTCGGTATGGAACTCGTCATCATCGAAGAGTCCGGCATCGCCCATGCGCGCAACATGACCGATGAACAACTTGACGCGCTCTCAGAGCACCTGAAGTGCGAGCCGATCTCTTCGGTCTGCTCTCACAACCGCCTGACCTACTACGACAGCGTCGCCGTGGTGTATTTCCGCATGAGCCTTGACCAGGAGCTGCGCCAGGGTGGGGATGCGATCTGGCTCACACGCAACGAGGTCTTCGAGCAACTGGGCAAGCACTACTCGGAATCCGTAGCTGAGGATCGTATCGCCCTTGAGGACCGGATCAACAAATGCATCGGTCGCCTTGTTGATCTGAAGTTGCTGACCCTGCGCGCCATGGGCAACTCATCAACCTACCGCGGCACAGCTCTCATGCAGGCCGCCTTCTCCCGTGACGCCATGGCAACCTTCGCCCAGGATATGAACATGATCGCTGACACCGAAGGCAGCACCGAGGCCACCCGGCGCGAAGCCTGCCTGGTCGACTTCGACGACCTGGAGCCGCAAGACGCCTGACAGCGCATATTGATCAGGCAGATTTGGCCTGACCCCCGCAGCGTCCTTACAGGCGCACGCTGCGGGGCTCTCGCAGTCAATCTGGACCCCACCACAAAAGTTCAACTTTACTGGCTGGGCCAATACGAAATCCTTCTCATAGAGATGAAACCCTGATGGACGCGCCCGGCGCTGCCTCAGCTTGACGAAAGACAGACACATGAAAGACTTCAACTCCGACGTGATCGACGCCGTTGTCTCCGACCTCAAAGCACAGAGTCCGATCCGTAAGGGCTACCGGCTGCGGCGCCTCGAAGTGAAGAACTTCGGCGGCTACCATGGCCCCGCGTCCGTCTTCAATCTTGACATGAAGGGTGCCGTCTTCTCCGGCGACAACGGCGCTGGCAAATCCACCGCGATTGATGCGTACCGCATGCTGTGGCGGATGCACCCGCGCTTCAACTCTGCAACCCAGGAGCAGACCAAGGACCGGACAGTGGAGACCTACTACATGGGTCAGCACGGCAAGACCGACACCGGCAGCGGCGTGAAGATCGAGAAGCTGCGCGACTTCGGGATCAAGAAAGGCTTTCTGGCTGTCTGCGGCGTCTTCGAGACCGACACCGGCCAGATCTTCTCGATCCTGCGTATGGGCTACATCGAGAAAAAGGGTGTCCCGGTTGACTGGCGCCTGATCACAGCGCACGCGGACATTTCCATCGAGCGCGACTTCCCCATCTGGACGACCAAGGGTGCGGCATCGCGCGCGGCCGAAGTCCTGGGCGGCGAACTGCACGCCAATTTCAAGGATTTCTTCGCCCACATCGGCATGGCCTTCGGCATCGACAATCCCGAAGAGGCCACGGCCGCATTCCGCTTCCTTGACGAGTCCATCGGCGTGAAAAAGATGGCCTCCATCACCGGCTTTGCCCGTGACAACATTTTCCCGAAGACCTCTCTGCGCGACTCCGCAGACAGCGTCATCACCACCTTTGAAAAGGTGCGCGAGTCGATCGCAACCGTTCAGCGCTGCAAAGACAAGATCGCCGGCCTGAAGGAAGTCGCCCGCAAGTTTGGCTTCCTCGATAAGGCGCTTGCGACCCACGAGGAGAGCGTCAGCCGTCGCGCGCGCTTCGAGCAGTTCTCCGCCACCATCGAACATGCCTACTGGGGCCGCCAATTCCGCAAAGCGCGGGATGCACAGGTCATGCTGGAGGCCGAACTGCTGAAAGCCGAGACTCTGGAAGCCACGGCTAAAGCCGAGGTCCAGGCGATCGACGAGGCGATCCGCAGCCAGAACTTCGACAAGATCGATCAGTATATCGCTGACAAGGAAGAGAAAGAGGCTGAGCTCATCAAAGTTGCTTCACGCGTCAAGACGCTGAAAGCAGAATACCTAGCCGTCGGGCTGAACTTCCGCTGCGCCGTTGAAACCGAGCTTACCGCCGCCCGCAAAGACGTCGCAGACACGATCGTCGATCTCGACAAACGTCGCGCGAACGTGGCGGACGGACGCCGTGAGCTGGAGCGGACGTTGCACACCGCAGAGAACGACAAGATCACAGCAACCGACGCCTATACATCCCTGCTCCGCAGCAAGAGCGCCATTGACGAGAAGCTGCTGAAGGCCCGCAAGGCGATCGCCGAGGCCCTGCACCTACGCGAGGACGACATCCCGTTCCTGGCCGAACTGGTGCAGATCCGCGACGGCGAAGAGGCCTGGGAAGGCACTGCAAACCGCGTGCTCGGCGGCCTGGGCTGCGAGATCCTGATCGATGCAGCCTATGCATCCGAGGCCCGCGGCATCGTGAACCGTGGCCCGAACAACGCCGGCAAAAAAGGCTGGAACGCCCGTGTCGTCCTGCGCGAAATCTCCGATATGGCACCGAAAACCCGGACCCGGATTGCGCAGACCACGTTGGCGGGAAAACTGGAGATCCGTGACGACAGCGCGTTCACGCAGGTCGCACGCGCCCTCGTCGACGACGCAGCAGCGCATGACTGCGTGACAGAGGCCAAGTTCAAGACCGCCACTGGTGACGCCTGCACCAAGGAAGGCTCCGTCAAGAAAGGCAGCCGTATCGTCAAGGACGATCGCTCCGCTATCGATGATCGCTCAAAATATGTGCTCGGCTGGAACGTCCAGGATCGCATCGACCTGGCTGAGACTGCCATGAAGACGGCCCAGAAGGCCTACACCGCAGCGGAGGACGCCATCGCCTCCTCCGAGGCCGCTGCACTGAGCCTGCACAAGACCGGGCTGCTGCTGAGCCGCCTCGACGGCAAGGACGTGACCTTTGATCAGGTCAACCAGGCAGGCCTGGTGCAGGATATCGAATCCTTGCGGGCGCAGATCGCGATCCTCGATAACCCCGAGGCCGAAAAACTGCGGCGCGCTAAGGCAAAGTCCGAGAAGACTGAAAGCGATGCACGCACGCGCCAGAAGCTTATTCAGGGTCAGATCGGCGGCAAGTCTTCCAGCAAGGCGACCGCCGAAACGAACCGCAACGCCAAGGCGGATCGACTGAAAGTGTCGATCGCCACCTTCGGTGCGGCGACCCACGCCGACCGCGAGGCCTATCGCCGCGCGGCGCGCGAAGCGATGAAGGCAACCGATAAGCAGGCTATTGGCCAGCACATCCTGACCACGGTGCTCTACGACCTGTCTGGCGTCATCTCCGACATCCGCAAGGTTGTCGACAGTGCGACCAACAGCGAGATGAACATCGGCAACCGCGGCGCAGAAGCCAAGCGGGCGGCAGAAGCCTTCCTGCGTGACTTCACCGAAGAAGGCTCCTTCGTCGAGATCGAAGGCATGCTGGGTGATCTGTCGAAGGCGGAAAGCCTGGCAGCCGCTCGCATGGTCCGTGACACTTGGGCCGGTCGTCTGAACACACTTGAGGTCGGTGATCTGCCGCGGCACGAGCAGGCCTTCAAGGACAGCCAGAAGTCCTTCGCCAAGAGCACCATCGAGACGATCGAAACGGCGCAGAACGCCTATGCCACACGCCTGAAGAAAATGCAGGACGGCCTGAACGCGATCCTGAAGGGCCTGGTCTACGACCCGATGGAAGGCACACGTGCGCGCCTGCGCATCCGGCCGAGCCAGGATTGTGATGAGGTCTCCAAGTTCCGTGCGCGTCTGAGCCACGCGATCTCGAACCTCTATGCCGAGCCGGAAATCGTCGAGAAGAACACCGAGGCTGTGATCGAGCTGATCAACGATGAGACCACCAAGGAAGGTCACGCCCGCCGCGAGGCGATCCTGAACCTGCCGAACTGGTTCGAGATGGACATCGAGGAGTATCACGCCGATGAGAACGGCGAGTTCATCTCGCAGCGTCGCTTCTGGTCTGGCCGCGATGGCGAGTCCGGTGGTCAGGGTGAGCGTCTGACGATGCTGCTGATCGGTGCGGGCCTGGCCTACACCTTCGGGGCTCACGACGAGACACGTGCCAATGCCGGCCTTCAGACCATTGTTCTGGACGAGGCCTTCATGCACGGCTCCGAGGAGATGGCTGCTGCTGCCACAGATGTGCTCAATGCCATCGGCCTCCAGGTCGTGGCTGCGACACCGGTGCAGAAGCTGATGGCCTTCGCCGGCCATGCAGACCGCATCTTCGATATCTCGAAGCGCAACGAGCAGATCCGTCACGTGGTGTCGAACTACGCCCAGATGGCGACTGACAGCGCCACGGCAAGTGCAGAAGCGGCCAAGACCGCAGCCGAACGGATCGCATCAGAGCAAGTCGAGGGCTGACATGATCCTCAAACGACCCAATGGGGCGGCGGCAGAAATGCCGGCCGCCCTGAAGGTAAGGCTCGAGCGCACGTGGGACGCCCGCGTCGCCAAGTCCATTACTGACCAGGATAACACGGAGGGAGAGTTTCCGCTCACCGTGAGCATAGGGCGACCGTCCCTTGCGGGAGACGCCATGGTGAGACGAAGGGCAGAGATCGCCGAATGGATCACACAGTGGAGGGATCAGGCAGCAATTCATACTGTCTCCTTCGAGGCGATGACAAAGCGCCGGGTGGGTGATGTCTCCCTTCCGGACACCATCGTCTTTCAGACCATCGATGAGATGGCGGCCTTTCTGGGCAGCGGCCGTCATCGTGATTTGCGGACAGCACGATCCTGCGTCAGCGTCCTTGCGCATGTGGATCGGCGTCTGAATGCTATGGCCAAGCACTGGCAGAAGCTCTCGGCACTCCCAGTTGAAGAGCAGACAGGCTTTGCAAGTTTGCTGGAGGCGCGCAGTAAGGGGAGCGATGATCTGATCGACATCCGTGAACTTGCGATCGTCGGTCTCGATAGCAAGTGGATCGAGACACGCCAAAGTATTGTCAGGGAAGCGCTCAAGCACATCGACTGCCTGAAAGACGGTAGCTCGTTTCGCGAAGAGTTCGGTTTTCGCGATGACGACCGGCAGGAAATCTGGATGAAGTTCCATCCGGTTGACTGGTCCAACCCGATGGGTGAGCCAGAGATGTCGATGCGGCCGAGCAAGATCAAAGGCCTGCCACCGACCGTCACGCGCGTCGTCATCGTAGAGAACAAAGGAACGTTCAACTCTCACACGCCCCTGCCGGGTGTCTGTCTGTTTTTCGGGTCCGGGAATGCGATCGCTGGAACGGCTGCGGCGATGCCGTTTCTGAAGGCGCTCGACATCATCTACTGGGGAGATCTTGACAGCTGGGGGATGAAGATCCTCTCGCGCCTGCGGCGCATTCTGCCGCACACCACGACCTTCGCCATGGACGACGGCACGATGCTCGCGCATTGCCCCCTCTGGACAGTCGAGCCGGACAGCGATCGCTACACGGGTGAGATCGATCGCCTCGCACCCCAGGAGGCTTCAGCACTCCAGTTGATCCGAAAAGGCCACTGGCGCCTTGAGCAAGAGCGTCTGACGGTGACGCCGGACGACATCCACGCCATAGGCCTCGCGCGTATCACAAAACGTCAGGACAGCTCCTGACCGCTCTCGCATGACCCTATCTTCAGATCACGCCCATCCCCGGTCTTGGCACCGGGGATGGGCGTTCGTATTGTGTTCAACAAGAGTCCTGGAGGTTGAGATGACACAGAGCGCGCGCGGACAAGCCCGCGGCGTGGAGCGACTGTATCTCGACTTTGACAGCTTCTTCGCCTCCGCAGAACAGCACTTCAACCCATCCTTGCGCGGCCGTCCGGTCGGTGTCGTACCTCTGGATTCACCCCATACGGGCTGCATCGCAGTCAGTCGGCAAGCCAAGGCGCTGGGCGTAAAATCCGGCGCAAAGATCAAGGATGCGAAGGCCATCATCCCTGACATGGTCTTCGTTGTCGCACGGCATGATGTCTACGTGCGCCTGCACAAGCGCATCCTCGATGTGATAGACACGATCATCCCGGTGACGAAGGTCCGATCCATCGACGAGGTTGTCTGCAACCTCACGCCCCGCGAGGCAGCCGAAGGTGCGGCACTGGCAACACGCCTGAAGGCAGCCCTCGCATCAGCCTTCAGCGACACGCTGACCTGCTCGATCGGGATGGCACCGACGGAGCTGCTGGCAAAGATTGCCGCCGAGCTGAAGAAGCCGGACGGATTTGTCCTGATCGAAGCGGACGACATGCCGGCCCGGCTGGCTGGCATCGACCTTGACGATTTGCCTGGGATCTCGAAGGGCATGCACGCCCGGCTGACGGCGGCAAACGTGCATGATTTCTCAGACCTGTGGAACCTCGCTCCCAAGCAGGCGCGTGCGATCTGGGGCAGTGTCGAAGGTGAGCGTTTCTGGAATGGGATACACGGCTACCACACCGAGAGGCCGGAGACGAAAAAGAGCATGTTTGGCCACAGTCGTATGCTGCCTGGCGACTGGCGGACGCCCGACAAGGTCCGCG
>NZ_JBMERN010000119.1:0-11654 GCF_049310965.1 Loktanella sp. DJP18
GCCGTATTCCTCGGGGATGGTGCAGCCCAGCAGACCGGCCTCTCCCATCAGGGGGAACAGCTCCGGCGAGGACGCCTCGTCCCGGTAGGCCTGCGTCACGCGCGGTTGCAGCACCGTCTGCGCAAAATCGCGGGCCGCGTCGCGCAGCATCCGTTCGTCTTCGGTCAACTGGCTTTCCAGCAGCAGCGCATCGGCCCAGTCGAAAGGACCAAGGTCGGGGCCCGTCCCGCTCATGTCTTTTGCCATTTTGTCAGTCCTTTTGGTTCAGCCTGTCCGCAAAGGCGTCCAGCAGCTTGTGCTTCAGTATTTTGCCTGTCGGTGCGGCGGGCAGCGCCTCCACCGCGAAGATCCGTGTCGGACGCTTATAGCCGCTCAGTCGGGTCGCGGCAAAAAGGGCCAGTGCGTCGATGTCAAAGTTGAGCGGGTCGCGGCATTGCACAAAGGCCAGGATATCCTCGTCTCCGACCGCGTTCCTTGCCCCGATCACCGCACATTGGATGACGTCACTGTGGTCGTTCAAGGCGGCTTCGACCTCTGGCGGATAGACGTTGAAACCACCTCGAATGATCAGTTCTTTGCTGCGGCCGACAATATGCAGGTTGCCCGCCGCATCCAGCCGCCCCAGATCGCCGGTGCGCAGCCAACCGTCGGCATTGATGGTCTGTGCCGTCATGTCGGGTGCGCGAAAGTAGCCCTTCATCACATGCGGCCCACGGGTCAGGACCTCGCCCGCATCGGCCCCGGCTACGGCGTCGATGCGGACCGCGATGCCCGGCAAAGGCGGCCCGGCGCTGGTATCGGGGTCACCGATCCTGTTGCGGGTGCCGCTGACGCCAGCGGTGCTTTCGGTCATCCCGTAGCCGTTCTGTAGCGGCAGGCCATAGAACGCCTCTGCCTTGGCCTTCCACGCCGGGTCCAGCGGGGCCGCGCCAGATGACAAATAGCGCAGTTTGCCACCCGTCAGCCGGGTCAGGCCCTGATCGTGGGCATATTGCATGAGCAGCGCGTGCATCTGCGGCACCGCGGGAAAGACAGTGGCCCCGCCGGTCAGCGCCGCGTGCAGCCGGGCCGGGCTGAACCGGGCTTCCAGATGCAGCGCCGCCCCGCTGACCGCACAAGCGATCAAGACAGAAGCGAGGCCGAAAACATGGGTCAATGGCAGCACGCCGTAGACCCGATCCGCAGCGGTCAAACCGCGCAACTGCGCCGACAGGCGGCCTGCAAAGATCAGGTTGCCATGGGTCAGCATGACCCCCTTTGGCGCGCCCGTGGTGCCGGTGGTGTACAGGATCACCGCGACATCGGCGGTGTCATCCTGTCGCGCTCCCGGTTCCAGCAGGGCCATATGGAAGGGACCGAAACCGATATCCTGTGGGCTGGCGGCGGTAGCGTGAGCCTGTGCCTCGGCAGAACAGCCAGACGTGTAGATCATCACGCAGGGCAAGGCGTGGTCCATGACGCGGGCGATTTCGAGGGCGGTCATCCGGGCGTTGACCGGCACGGCAATCGCACCGGCGCGGGTGGCCGCATAGATGAAGATCGCCGTCGCCAGGCAATTTTCGGCCACGATCATCACGCGGTCGCCTTGGATGACACCCGCCCCGGTCAGTAGAGCGGCGGCGGTGCTGATATGGGCGTCAAACTGGTCAAAGCGGGTGGTGCCGTCGGCGTCGATGATCGCGGTAGCCGACGGGGATGCCGCCGCCTGCCGCGCGATCAAGGCGTCGATGGGGATGAGTTCGGGCATAGGATCACCGCCTCCCCGCGGTGGTCTGTCGGGTCAAGCCACAGCAAGGGCCACGAAGCGGTCCATATGATACAGGGTGTCGCCAAAGCGGTGGTCGGTCATGACCAGACGCTTGGCCAGGTGACCCAGCGCGTATTCCTGCGTCATGCCGATGCCGCCGTGCATCTGGATCGATTCCTCGGCCACCAGTCGGGCGACCTGCCCGATCAGGGTTTTGGTTGCAGCGACATGGATATCGCGGGTCCGAATGTCGGCGTCCAGATGACCGGCCAGGTTGATCACGGCCGACCGGGCCTGCTCGATCTCGATCAGCATATCGGCCATGCGGTGTTGCAGCGCCTGAAACTTGCCGATCGGCTGGCCGAACTGCTTGCGGGCTTTCAGATAGTCGGTGGTCAGGACTCGGATCGCATCCATCAGGCCCACTGCCTCGGCGCTGATCGCAAGGGTGCCGCGGGCGTGGACGGTGGCAAGCGCGTCATAGGCCTGCCCGGTGGCCCCCAGCGGCATGCCGGGTGTGCCGTCCAACGTGATTTCCGCCGCGTTCCCTCCGCCGGTCAGCGGATAGCTGCGACGGGTCAGCCCGGGGGCGTCGGCAGCGACGAGGAACAGGCTGATGCCATCCGTATCGGCCACATCGCCAGAGGTCCGCGCGCTGACGACCAGCGTGTCGGCGGCAGCGCCGTTCACCACCACCGCCTTGCGGCCCGTCAACGCGCCGTCGATGGCAAGCGTTTCAACCCGGGACAAGTCATAACGACTGCCGGGTTCGCCATGGGCCAGCGCCATCTGGCGGGTGCCTGACATGACCTCTTCCAAAAGGGTGCGCTGGTCCGCGTCGCCCAACATGGCAATCAAGCCGCCGCCAAGAATGCCGGTGTCGATCAGCGGATCGGTCGCCCCGACTCGGCCCATTTCTTCGGCCACCAGCGCAAGATCGAAACCGGTGCCACCAAAGCCGCCCTGTTCTTCGGTGAACAGCGCGCCGATGACGCCCATGTCGGCCAGCCCCGCCCAGACATCGGCAGAGGTCCCGGCGTCACTGTCGGCAATCCGGGCCAGCAAGTCGGGGGTGTATTTGTCCCGCAGCAAACGGCGCAGACCGTCCTGCAACATCTGGCGTTCGTCGGTCAGATCAAAGTTCACGATACCCTCACAGTTCCAGAATGGCTTTGGCGATGATGGATCGCTGCACCTCGTTCGATCCGCCATAGATCGAGAGTTTGCGGTTGTTCAGGTATTGCCCCGTGGGCGCCTGCGCATGGGCGGGGCCGACCGTATTGTTGTCACCCTCCAGCGCCTCTGACACGAAGGGCATGGCATAAGGGCCGATCGCCTGCATCGTCAGCGCATTGATCTCCTGCCGGACCTGCGTGCCCTTGACCTTCAGCATCGAGCTTTCGGCTCCGGGGGCCTGCCCAGATGCGGCCGCGCTGATGACCCGCAGGTTGGTCGTGGCCATCGCCATCAGGTCGATCTGCACCTGCGCGATCCGGGCGGCGAAATGTGGATTCTGGATCAGGGGCTTGCCGCCGTGCAGTTCCGCCCGCGCGATGCGCTTCAATTGCTCCAGCCCGGCGCTGGCAAAGCCGACACCGGCGATATTGGTGCGCTCGTGGGTCAGCAGATATTTCGCATAGGTCCAGCCCTTGTTTTCAACGCCGACCAGATTGGACGCAGGCACCCGGACGTTATCGAAAAAGACCTCGTTCACCTCGGCCCCGCCGTCGATGAGCACGATCGGACGCACCTCGATGCCGGGGGTGGTCATGTCGATCAGCAGGAAGGAAATGCCCTCTTGCCGCTTGCCCTCTTTGCTGGTGCGCACAAGGCAGAAGATCATGTTCGCGTACTGGCCCAGCGTCGTCCACGTCTTTTGCCCGTTGACGATGTAATCGTCGCCGTCGCGGACAGCAGAGGTGCGCACCGACGCCAGATCGGACCCCGCCCCCGGTTCGGAATAGCCCTGACACCACCAGTCGTCGCCGTTCAGGATGCGCGGCAGCCAATGCGCCTTTTGGTCGTCGGACCCAAAGGCCATCAGCACCGGCCCCAGCATCGCAAGTCCGAAGGGCACGATCCGCGGCGCATCGGCCTTGGTCATCTCGTCTTCAAAGATATGGCGCTCCACCGCGTCCCAGCCGGTGCCGCCATGTTCTACGGGCCAGTTGCCCGCAAGCCAGCCTTTTGCGTTCAGGATGGCGTGCCATTCCTCGTGATCGGCCTTGGTCAGATTCCGGCCGTCGCGCACCTTGTCCGACAGGCGGGTCGGCAGACTGTCTTTCAAGAAATCGCACAATTCGGTCCGAAAGGCGATCTGGGCATCGGTGTAATTCAGGTTCATGACGTGTCTGCCCTTCAATAGATTTCAAACAGGCCGGCGGCACCCTGACCGCCGCCGATGCACATCGTCACGACGCCCAGCTTGGCACCGCGGCGGCGGCCTTCGATCAGCAGATGCCCGGCCATCCGCGCGCCCGTCATCCCAAAAGGATGACCCAGCGCGATGGCCCCGCCGTTCACGTTCAGCTTGTCGTTGTCGATTCCAAGCCTGTCGCGGCAATAGATCAACTGGCTGGCGAAAGCCTCGTTCAGCTCCCACAGGTCGATGTCATCGACGGTCAGACCGGCGCGTTCCAGCAGGCGCGGCACGGCATAGACAGGGCCGATGCCCATTTCGTCCGGCTCGCAGCCCGCGACGGCGAATCCGCGAAAGGCCCCCAGCGGGGTCAGACCGGCGCGGGCCGCCTCTTTTGCGTCCATCATCACCAGCGACGCCGCCCCGTCGGACAATTGCGAAGCGTTGCCTGCGGTGATGAATTGATCCTCGCCGCGCACCGGGGGCAGCTTTTCCAAGCCCTCCAGCGTGGTCGAGGGGCGGTTGCATTCGTCCTTGTCCACGGTGATGTCGCGTTCCGATGTCTCTTTCGTGGCCTTGTCCGTGACCTGCATGGTCACGGTGATCGGCACGATCTCGTCGTCGAACTTGCCTGCCTGCTGGGCGGCGGCTGTGCGTTGCTGGCTTTGCAGGCCCAGCAGGTCCTGTGCGTCGCGCGACACGCCATAGCGGGCAGCGACGATGTCCGCGGTTTCGACCATCGGCATGTAAAGCGCGGGTTTGTTGTCCAGAATCCACGCATCGCGGGAATGCCGCGGGACGGGCTGCACCATCGAGATACTTTCGACTCCGCCGACCAGCACGGCCTTTGCACCGTCCTGTGCAATCAAGTGACTGCCCATCGCGATAGCCTGCAAGCCGCTGGCGCAGAACCGGTTCACCGTGGTCCCGGCGATCGTCACCGGCAGCCCGGCGCGGATCACCGCCTGACGGGCGATATTGCCGCCGGTCACATATTCCGGATAACCGGTGCCCCAGATGCTGTCTTCGATCAGGGCGGGGTCGATACCTGCGCGGTCCACCGCATGGCGTGCAACATGGCCGGTCAGGGTCGCGCCGTGGGTCATGTTGAATGCGCCGCGCCCGGCCTTGCCGATGGCGGTGCGGGCGACGGATACGATGACGGGAAGTGACATGATGTCCCCTTTCAGCGGTTCAGGCTGGCAAAGTTGCGGCCGTCCGCGACCAGCTGTTCCAGCAGCGGTGCGGGGGTCCAGAAATGGTCGTCGATGGCCGCGAATTCGCGGATGTCCGTCAGGATCGTGTCCAGCCCGACGGTATCGGCATAGTGCAGCGGGCCACCGCGATGGCGCGGAAAGCCGTAACCTGACACGAACACCACATCGACGTCGGACGGACGCTGCGCGATGCCGTCCGCGACCACATTTGCGGCCGCGTTCACCATCGCGGCCATGGTGCGGCGCAGGATTTCTGCGGCGGTAAAGTCGCGGGACGAAAGCCCCAGGTCGGCGCGGGATGTCTCGATGATGGCGGTCACGGCATCATCGGGGCGGCCCTTGGGGCTGTCCGCGTCGTAGATGTAATAACCATGTCCGGCTTTCTGGCCCAGCCAACCTGCATGATAAAGCGCATCGGCAAAGACCGAGGCGCGGTCGCGCGGGTGGGCATCCGCCGCCTTGCGCTGCCGGGTCATGTAACCGATGTCGAGCCCCGCAAGGTCGCTGACCTGATACGGCCCCATCGCAAAGCCGAAATCCACCAAGGCCCGATCCACGGCATAGGGGCTGGCACCGTCCAGCACCATGTGATCCACCGCCGTCCGGTAATGAGACAGGATGCGGTTGCCGATAAAGCCGTCGCAGACACCCGCCCGCACCCCAATCTTGCCCAGCTTTTTCGCCAGCGCAAAGGCGGTCGCGGTGACATCGGTGGCCGTCGCATCGGCCACGACAATTTCCAGAAGTTTCATCACATGGGCAGGGGAAAAGAAGTGCAGCCCGATCACATCGGCAGGCCGCCCTGTGGCCTGCGCGATCCGGTTCACGTCAAGGTAGGACGTATTCGTCGCCAATACCGCGCCGGGCTTGCAGACACGGTCGAGGGCGCGAAATACTTCGGTCTTTGCGTCCATATCCTCGAACACCGCCTCGACCACCAGATCGGCGTCGGACAGCGCGTCATGGCCCACGACCGTCACCAGCGCGTCGGACAGGATCGCGTCGCGCGCAGTCTCGGTCAGCGTGCCGCGTTTCACGGCGCTGGCAAGGTTGCGGGCAATCGTTTCGCCGGCACGGGCGGCGGCGGCGGCATCGCGTTCGACCAGCGTGACGTGCAGACCTGACAGCACCATCGCGGTCGCGATCCCGGCCCCCATGGTGCCGCCGCCGATCACCCCGGCGCGGTCAAGTGGGCGAGAGGCGATCCCTAGAATTTCCGGCGGCTTGGCGACGGCGCGTTCGGCAAAGAAGGCATGCATCATGCCGGACCGCTGCGGCGTGTCGAGCATGGAAAGGAACAGGCGGCGCTCCTCTGCCAGTGCTTGATCGAAGGGCCGTTCGATGCCAGCAACAACCGCATCCAGCACCGCCAGCGGCGCGACCTGACCCTTTGCGGTCCTTGTCAGTCGTTGCCGCCATGCCGCGATCAGGTCGGCGTCGGCGGCCGGGAACGGCAAGTCGGTCACAGCCCGGGGACCAGCACCCTCGGCGATCAGCCGGGCGGCATAGGCCAGCGCGTCGGCGCGCAGGTCGTCACCCGCCAGTTCATCGACAAAGCCCATGGCCTGCGCCTGCGTCCCGCTGACCGGCTTGCCGGTGGTCATCAGGGTCAGTGCTGCATCCAGCCCGACAAGGCGCGGCATCCGCTGCGTGCCGCCGGCGCCTGGGATCACGCCCAGCGTCACCTCTGGCAAACCCAACCGGGCGGTTCTGGTGGCGATGCGGTAATGCGCCCCCAGCGCCACTTCCAGCCCGCCGCCAAGGGCGGTGCCGTGGATCGCGGCGATCACAGGCTTGGTGCAGGCCGCGATGGCGTTGATGACATCGGGCAGGAACGGCGCGACGGGCGGCTTGCCGAATTCGGTGATATCCGCGCCACCAATGAACAGCCGACCGGCCCCGATGATGACGGCGGCCTGCGCCGTGTCGTCGCGGCCAAAGCGTGCGACCGCGTCCCACAGCCCCTGACGTACCACCTGCCCCAGCGCGTTTACTGGCGGGTGATCGACGGTGATCAGCGCCACGCCGTCGGCAAGCTGGTAGGTGACTTTGGTCATGCGCGGCTCTCCCTCTGTACTGACTGAAGACATAGCGGCGCTGACATTTATTTCAACATGCAAAATCTAATTCCAATATGCAGAATTCGCATCAAAGATCGCGAGCGCCGACGCCACTGCCCTGCCCCATCATCCGTTCCAGATCGCGGACTGTGGCCAGCAGTTTCGGACCGACCTCCTCCTGCATCCGGGGGACAGGCAACGCCTTTGGCATGCCGCCACAGGTGAAGATGACCGGCTCGCCCAGCTCGCGGGCCTGAAAGGGCACGGCAACGGCATGGATATTGGCGGCAAAATAGCTGTCGGGATCGGTGATCACATAGCCCTGCGTCACGATCTGGTTGTGCGCCGCACGACGGTCCGCAATCGCCTGGGCGGGTGTCAGACCACGGTCGTCGTCGGCGTCCCTGACGGCCTGGGCAAAGGCGTCTTCGGTTAGGGCCGCCAGCATCGCGTGACCAGAGGACGACCCGTGGAACGGCAACCGGTGCCCGACTTCCAGCCACAATGACGCAATGCCGCGTGGGCGCCACGTCTTGACGATCAGCATGCGACCGGCATCACGGACCAGCAGCAACGATAGGGTTCCGGTGTCATCCGCCAGCCGCTGCATCAGCGGACCGGACAGATCGACAAAGGACAGCGAGGCGCTGGCCATGTTCCCCAGTGCCAGCAGCGCCGGACCGGGACGATAGCGGTCATGCCGCCGGGCATGGGTCAGATAGCCCAGCGATTGCAGCGTGAAGGTCAGCCGTGACACGGTGGATTTCGGCAGGCCGGTGCGGTCCGAAATCTCGGCGTTGCCAAGCCCGTCGTCAGACGGACGGAAGGCCCGCAGGACACTCAGCCCTCGCGCAAGTGTCGTGGCAAAGCGCCGGTCCTTGTCCAACTCAGTGTCCATCGTGTCCACCCCCCTGACCTGCGCGTTTCTATAATGAATTCGGGATCAAAAGCGAAATGATCGGAAAGCTTATCAACAGCATCAGAACGATGACATCGATGGCGAGGAACCGCCAGATGCCGGCAAAGATCCGGTCAATCGGCACGGCCTTGCCGACCACGTTGCTGATGACGAAGACGTTCAGGCCGACGGGTGGCGTGATCAGCCCGATTTCAAGCAACTTCACCACGATGACGCCGAACCAGATCAGATTGAAACCATAGCTTTCGACCAGCGGAACCATCAACGGCAAGGTCAGGACCATGATCCCAATGGGGTCAAGGAACATGCCGAGGATCAGGTAGATCACCACGATAGCCGATAGCAGCATGACCGGCGACAGTTGCGCATCGCTGACCCCGGTGACGATGGCCGGCGCCACGCCGGTCAGCGCGATGAAGGCCACGAATATCTTTGCAGCAGCGGCAATCAGAAAGATGCTGGACGTCTGGATGGCGGTTTCGCGCAGGGAATCCCACAGGTCGCGCAGCGACAGCTTGCGCTGCGCGAATCCGATCAGGCAGGCCGCAGCGACGCAGATCGCAGCCGCCTCTGTCGCGGTGAAGAAACCGCCATAGATGCCACCGACGATCAGGCCGAAAAGTAATATTGCAGGCCATGCGCCGACGGCGGCTGCCAGCTTGTCCTTCAGGGTGATCTCTCCCTGATAGACGGGTGCCGCCGAAGGTTTGCCTTTGACCCAGATGTAGATCACCAGCAAAAAGCCTGCCAGCGACAGGATACCCGGCAGAATACCCGCCAGAAACAACGAGGAAATCGACGTTTCGGTAAAGATGCCGTAGATGATGAACAGCACCGACGGGGGGATCAGTGAACCGAGTGTGCCGCCCGCCGCAACGGATGCGGTTGCCAGGCCCTTGTCATAGCCCATGCGCAACATCTCTGGCGAACAGATACGACCCATCGTGGATGCACAGGCAATTGACGACCCGGTGATGGCAGAAAATCCGCCGCAGCCAACGACGGACGCCATCGCAACCCCGCCCGGCACCTTTGCCAACCAGACCCGGGCGGCGGCATAGATGCGCGTCGTGATATCGGCCCGGTAGGCGATATGTCCCAAGGCGATGAACAGTGGGATCATCGACAGGTCGTAGGAATGCATCAGGTCAAAGGAATTGGAAAACACCAGCGAGGTTGTGGGCCGCAGCGCTCGGTCGGGTGTGAAATCGCCGGTGCGTGTGGCGAAGATCACAAAAGTTCCGATTGTGCCGATGCCCGCCAGCGCAAATGCGATCGGCACGCGCAGCGCCAGCAAACCGATGACGGCGGCAAAAGCGAAGATGCCGATCAGGGTGCCGTCCATCAGGATTTTTCCTCATCTTCAAAGATCGAACTGGTAGTTTCCGACAGGGCGGGACTGCCCCCGGCCTGCAGGGTGCGGACGTCCGCGATGACCAGCAACAGCAGGCGCAGCCAGCAAAACGACATGCCGATCAGGAACAGCATGCGCCCGGGCCATTTCGGCAGGTTCAACTGACCGAAGTAATAGCTGCCGCTTTCGAGGGTATGTGCGACCTCGCGCCAGCCGGCATAAAGCAGCGGCGACAGTGCCAGCAGACCGAACAATCCGCCAAAGACGACCAGCCAGCCCTGCATCCGCACGGACAGGCGGTTCGACAGGAACTCGACCACGATATGCGCCCGGGCAGTGGTCGCAGCGGCAAGCGGCAGGACGATGGCCGCGACCATCAATTCGCGGACCATGACGATGGTGTCAGGCACGCCGGAATTGACGGTGATCCGCAACACGACGCTGACGGTTATCAGCAGTCCCAGTGCCAGGATGGCGCAGCATGCCAGATCCAGTAGCAATCTTTCGATGCGGTACAGCATCGCCCCCTCCCAAGGATGAATTTGCCTGATCGGACTGCGACCCCATAAGATCGCAGCCCGTGGTCTGATCAGATCAGCGCGTCCAGGGATAACCCTCGGCGTCACGCTCGGCGGTGTATTTCGCCAGCAGTTCACGGTAACGCGTCAGCATCCCTGCACCGTCAAGACCGGCGGCTGTCGCCTGTTCGACCCAGGCATCGATGTAAGGCGCACCACGTTCGACCAGCTTGTCCCGCTCTGCGTCGTCCAGTTCGATCACTTCGACCCCGGAGTCTCTCATGGTCTGGACGGCGGCTTCGTTGTCGGCATTGATCAATTCGCCCAGCGTGTCGGCCATGCCGATGCCCGCTTCACCCAACGCGGCCTGATGTTCGGGCGAAAGGGAATCATAGGCAAACTTGTTCATGAAGATGCCAAGTGCGCCGACCTGACCCCAATTCAGGATCGTGTAGCTGGTCATGACTTCCTGTTGCTTCAGCGCTGCGACCGCATAGGAATAGCCTTGCGAGCAATCGAGCAGGCCGGTGTCCAGCGCCTGATAGGCGTCATAGATCGGCATGGCGACCATGTTTGCGCCCAGATCGCGGAACACATCGCCGTAAGCCCCGACGCCGCGGACCTTGAGGCCAGAGACATCCTCGGCCGTGCGAATAGCCGCACCCTTGCAGCCGATGTTAACGGCAGAGGTCGTGAAGGTTCCCAGATAGACAAGGTCCTGATCGGCCAGATTTGCGGTGATCGCCGGATCCGTCCGCATCAGTTCATCCGTGGCACGCATGCCCACCCATGAATCGGAATTCAGCAGCGGCAGATCGGCGATGTCATAGGCGACCATTTCCTGCGGGAAGTAGACACCGATGATGGTGCCAAGATCGGCCACACCGTCGCTGACGCCCTGCAGGGCTGCATCGGCCTTGAACAAGGCCCCGCCCCACTGGATGTCGATGGTGATCTCTCCGTTCGTGCGGGCGGCGATGTCGTCGGCAAAGGCCTGCGTTGCCTCGGCGCGGGCACCGCGATTCGGGCCGGCTTCGCCCAGAATAAGCGTCGTCTGTGCGGCCAGCGACGAGGCCGCCATACCGAATACCACTGTTGCAGCAGTCAAAGTTGTTTTCATCATCGCTCCTCCCAGAACTTCCATATATACGAATATATTTCCACTATACGGAATTAGGCTGCAGTGCAAGTGACCCACTACTTACATCGGCGTAGCTGCGCCGATGTGTGCAGGTCCGGCTGCGCGCCATGTGCTGCAGCCCCACACGCGCGCGTTGAAGGGATATCAACAAGCTTTGAGGCGACGATGCCGAACGCGCAGTAAAAAATGCTGAACTATGCGCTCGAAACCAGCGACTGGGCCGCCGCGGCCTATCCGCTGGAAAGCACTGAAACCGGCTGGATCGGCCAGAGCAGAATCATGGCTCATGACTGCTGAGTTTAGCGGCAGCGCCATCTAACCGCAATAATTCACGAGATG
>NZ_JBMERN010000120.1:0-11638 GCF_049310965.1 Loktanella sp. DJP18
CAAGCGGGCGGTAGACGAGGTAGGTGGTATTGCACCCGATCCACTTGGTGAGCGCCGCTGTGGCCAGCCAGGCGGCCACGTAGGTGGAGATCGTCGCAGCAATCAGCATCTCGGGCGACAGCGTGCCATCGGGGCTGACGAGCGCGAGAGCACCGACGATGAGGCCGGCCGTCACGGCAAGGATGGCGGCGAGCAGCACAAGAAGCCGCGAAGGGGCGTCGTCATAGGTGTATGCGGGACGGTCGGCGTGATCGCTCATGGCTGTCTGTCTGTCTTTCTGTCGGAGTGAATGATCCGGCAGGCGTGGCGTCAAAGCAGCTTGGCACCGCCCGGCGCCAGCAGGTTGATCTTCACCGGGCCCGCAGTGAGGCGCATCTCGAACATGCTGACGAAGCTGACCACAATGCCGATCAGCAGAAGCGCCACGAGATGGACGCTGAACGGGACGAAAAGAAGGGCGATCGACGTGGTGATGACGATGGCCAGACCAAAGACGGCGCCGTAGGCCGCAGCAAATTCACAGACGGCGCCGAGATAGCCCGCGAAGATGCGACCGTCCGGGGCACCGAACTGCTCGTAGGCACAGAAATTCAGGATGCGTTCGCCGGCACCCTGGATGAGGAGGCCGCCAATCATGCAGATCAGGCTCGCCAGGACCGCGCCACTGAACGACGGCTGGTAGAATGTCATGACACCGATGATGGCCCCCAGTGAAAAGACGATGACCCCGGCCAGAAGGGCTGAGATGCCAATGAGGGTCAGGACCCAGCTTTTGCGGAGTGCGAGGGACAGGTGAGCGATCATTGTGTCACGGTGCATGGTCTTCTCCTTCAGGCGGGAATGTAGATGGCGCCGGACTCTTCGGCAGCACGGGCAGGACGGACGCCGGCGATGATGAGCTCGGCGAAGAGGCGGCGCTGGGCGCGGTTTGCGAAGCTCGCTTCACCGCAGGTCGCGCCATCTTTCGTGATGGTGGCGTCCTCGGTGATCTCGTCGGTGGCCATGGCGAACATCGGGCGGCATCCTCGCGTCGGGATCTATCTCTCGGCCCCCGCTGTTGGCGGCCTCACATCCATGGGAGGCGGACAACAGCGAGGGCATCTGTCTGTCTCTCTTTCTGTCTGTCTTTCTGGCCGGTCGGTCAAGCCTCTGACGGCTGACCTGAGATCGCGCGGATCTCGGCGATCTTGGCGCGGGCGTCGTCCGCCCCGTTGCCCTGGCTGTAGTAAGGTTCCATCATAGAGATCAGCGCTTCCATCTCGTCCACGATCTCGTCGAGGAAGGCACCGGTCACGGTGTGACGCGCGCAGTCGTGCGTACTCGGCGACCTTGGCCTGGGCCGTCGCCTGCTTGAGGGCGGCAGCGGCTTCGCGCTCGGCTGCCTTGGCGGCGCGGGAGGTCCGCCTGATGATCTGGCGCAGAGCGTCCTCAAGCGACGGATCTACCGGGCGCTGGGCATCGTGCTTCTTGGAAAAGAAGTGCGACCAGAAGGCAGAGGTCTCGGGGCTCTCTGAGGTCATCATCGCACGGCCGCAAAGCGGGCAGTCGATGTGATGACCGTTAATCGTCAGATCCTTCACGAGGTCGCTGGCATCTTCGAGGGTCAGATTGGGCATGAAGGCCTCCTTCGGCAAATGATGACCGGTCTGGCAGGTGTGCGTCAACGGCCGGCCCAGAGGGTCGGGCAGGGCTGATGCGGCATCATCCGCGGTCCGCGCACGCGTGCTGCGGCGGTTTCTGCGGCGCGCGCTGCGGACTTGCGGTCACACCAGCCGTCGAACTCGGCCATGTAGAGGTCGGACAGGGCGTCGGCGACAGCGCGGTGGTCGTCGGGATCGACAGCGACCGTATAGGTCAGCTCTGCGGTGACCACTTCCTCGTCAAAGGTCAGCGGGCCACTGAAGGTCACGGTGTTTTCGCTGAAAACCACAGGTGCTGCGATCAGGCCGGACATGGCAATCTGGGTGCGTTTCGGGGTTGCTGCGTAGGCCATCGGATATTTCCTTCTCAACGGTTTCAGCGGGCACTGGGCCCCTCAATGAGAGGGGGATCAGGACCCGTGATGCGGTCTTCAGTCTTTTGCGTGTTGATCAAGCGTCATGTGACGCACGACCCTGAGGTCGCGCAGCGCACCACCTAAGCGGAGCTGGCTGTCCGCGATGCGCAGCAGCGCGCGGTTGGGATCGGCATCGGGCCGGGCATTTCGCAAGCGCTGCCAGGCGGCATCAATGCGGTCCGGTGTGGCGGCGGGGCCAGTCGCCAGATCGCAGATCAGGGCGGCGGCCGTCGAGCGGCGGCGTCCGGCCACGCAGTGGAAGGCGACGCGGGCATCCGCTGGCAGGGCGCGCGCGAAGGCAATGAGGTCAGCCACCTGGGCGTCCTGCGGCGTGCCCGGCAAGTTCCGGTCGTGATCGACATCGTGCATCTTCAGCACGAGGTGATGAGAGATGGTGTCCGGCGTCAGTGGCGCATCCATGTCGGGATCGACCAGCGACACGAGGTGGGTCGCGCCGAAATCCCGGATGGTGCGCGAAACATCGGAAAACGACGTGACGCGGTAAGTCAGCATGGTGGCCTCGCTAGATATTTGCGGCGATGTTGAGATGCTCGGCGCAGTCGGTGCAGTAGGTGACGACGCTGCCGGAGCCGGGCACCGGCTCATGGACGACCCAGTCGCCGCACTGGTGGCCGTGCTTGTCGCAGGTCTCGCAGGTGGCAAGCCACGGCAGGCAATGGTCGCAATCGTTGTCGCACCAGGCCAGGCCGACATTGCACCAGGTCATCTGAACCGGTCCCTGGACGGGTGGAGTGGTGGGGACGGCGGCAAGCGGCGTCGGGTTGGCAAAGCGGCCGGTGACGGACTGGATCATCTCGCAGACTCCCTGCTGTTGCGGTGTCTCAATCGAAGCTGTGAGACCGCAGCTTCTGACGGGACGCCTTGCGGTCGTTGCGACGCTTCTTGGCGGGCACGCATTTCGGGCGCGTGTCGACGGCGACCGCGGCACCGGCATTGCCGGCGCGGTGGAAAAGAGCTGCTGCCTGTTCGTTGCGCATTTTCATGACTGTCTCCCTCGTGTCTCGTGGTTCACAAATGATCCACGGGGACACGCGGGAGATAGGTCTCTCTCACTCCAGATGGCAGAAAAAACCCAATCTCCAGGTATGCACACCCCAGATCTCAACCCGGACCTGATAGGGAAAGGGTGTGACGGCACCTGGGCCACGCAAAATGGCCAGCGATCCCGACGCGGGACCGCTGGCCATTTCATCTGTTGGGTCACAGTGCGTCGAGGTCGGTGCGCGGCCGGATGTCCGTGATCGAAAGAGCGATACCCGAAGGCTCCTGAGCCGTGCCGAAAGAGATCGGGTGAGCACCCCAGTTGGGGCCGCGCAGGTGTGCCGGTCCACCTTCGATCATCACGAGGCGGCGACCCGAGGGCGCGCTCTCGTCTGCGACCTCGAGGAAGTCGAGGGAGAAGTGCACCCCGTCGGGATCGAACCCGTCGCGATCCTCATACTTGGGGTGGTGCGGGATCGCCTTGGCGTCCGACATCATGGCGATCAGGCGCTGGGCAGCGGCCTTGGCCTCGGCCACCATCGCGAGTGCCACGGCCTCGTCCTGGGGCGTCGTGCCGCGCGCGATCTGCGGGTAGTAGTTGCCAACGGCCACGACTTCACCGAATTTCACGAAGACGCGCCACTCGCAGGGGAAGAGGGTGCCGGCACCTGCCGGCAGGACCTCGTCGTCCGCCAGTGCGCCAGGCTGATCCGGCAGAACCGCCGCGCGGTATCCGGTCGTGGCGCAGCCTTCCATCATGACCGGCTCGACCCACTTGCGGACCCAGACGGGCGTGCTGTTCTGCGCATCTTCCATCATCTGTTCGACGATGCGCTGGTCGGGCAGATCAGGCATCGCCGTGCCGTCTTTCGTGCGGCGCCAGCCGCGCCATTGCGTGACTGTGCTTGTGTCGCGCCCGAGGGTCAGTTCTGATTTCAGCGCTTTGGCGGCACAGCTGTCGAAGCGGATGATCTCATCCTCTGCGATATCCTGGATGCCGTTCGCGATCTGGTGCAGGAAGTTCATATTGCGGTCGTTGACGCCGTTCATCATGACGTCGAAAGCCTCGACGGGGTTGATGACGGCCACGACGCGCGAGGGCACCAGGTCGACGCCGGCCGCGGCACACAGCGTGTGCCAGTTGCCCATCGAGACAGTGGAAAAATATCCGCCGCGCGCGATGATGTGCGAGCCCTGCACGTAGGTCTCGGCCTTCGCCATGACGCGGTTCCAGCCTTCTTCGATGACGGCCTCGATCTCGGCCTTGCGCATGTCCTCGGGCATGTTGTGCGTGCGGGCCACGACAGATTTGATGGCGGCATTGATCTTCGCCAGCGGCATTGCAAACATGAAACTCTCCTGGTGGATTTTCCTGGCCGGCGACTGGCCCTTCACCCAGGAAGGGCCTGGCACCGAGCTGGATATTTAACCGACCCTCTGATTTGGAAATTTATGTTGCCGCGGCACAGGCGTGTCTGAAATTGCTTGGTCAGGCGACACGTGTCGCATCTTGTGCGTCATCCATGTGCTGTGTGGCGTCAGCCTCGAAGTGCACGAAGGCGTCACTCGTCATTTTTGCGGCAGCGGCCAGCATTTTTTCCAGCCCCGTATCATGGATCGGGCGTTTCCCTACGCAACAGAAAGACTTCAGGATATCGGCGATGCGTGTGATGGTGCTGCGGATATCGTAGGCGGGCTCAAGATCAAGGTTTGCGGCATCGTTCGCCACTTGTTGGTTTGCCGTGACGATGAGGTCCTGAAAAAGATCGTCAGGCGACATGACCGTGAGAAGGTGGGCTTTCGAAATGGCAGGGACGGCACACAGCTGAGCAGAGTTGAGCATGATCGAAAACCTTCTGGCATCGGGGCCCGGTGGCAGCCGGGAATGCGACCTTTTTGTTCGAAAAGATCGAATCGCACAACTCAGGGTTTTCCGCAAAACCGGAAATAGCTTGGGGATGGAAAAAGAACAGGCCGGCGCACCCCTTCGGGTGGCCGGCCTGTTTATCCTGTGGGTTGGTCTTCAGACCTCTTCGGCGACCGGCGTCAGCACGGCCTGTGCGGCGTCGATGGCCTCCGAGGTCTCGTCGCTGATCAGGTTCAGCAGGGGCATGTATGTGCCCGGCGCGCGCATGCTGATCTCGACGAAGGGCCGCAGCAGCAGCTTGTCGCGGCTGGCCAGCACGTCATACCACGCCGCGCCGTCGATCGTCGCAGCGGTCTCGACAGCGTCTGCGATGTCCTCGGAACTCACATCGTCGAGCACCAGCGCGATGATGCGGGTGCTTGGCGCGCGGGGGTTGTCGGAGATGACGAGCGACTCGCCGGCACCCAGGGTGCGGCCTTCAAAGATGCCGTAATCTTCGATCGCCTTGGGGTCGATCTCGAGGATCTGCATCATGCCGGCCGCGAAGAACCGGTTGGCCTTCTCGATCATGCGGCCGCGGAACGCGAGCTCGGCCCCGACACCCTTGGCGGCGATCGCCTCTGCACGTTCGGTCCAGGCACGACCGGGAATCTCGGAGCCATCTTCCATGCGAAGGGTGAAATCCGCCTTCGGGTTGCCCTTCGTCGTCTGCGACATTGCGATAGCGATGATCGTTGCGGTCATGGTGCTCATCGTGGGTTCCTTTTTCCCTGTGATGTGGACGCGCGCGGCGGCGGTCTCGCAAAGTGGACCGCCGATGCGTGCGTCTGCACGCGTCTCCCCTTCTTCCCCTGAATCCCTGTTCGGACACGAAAAAAGGCCGCGTGGGGCATACCCCACGCGGCCTGAAATGCTGTGCCGTGATCTGTCAGACGGCGGCGGGAAGATGACCCTTCAGCGTCGCCATCTCGATCATCTGCTCCGCGACGCAGCGGATCTGCGCGTCGGAGCCGTGTCCGTCCGGCTGGTGCCACTTGCGCACGCAGGCCATCAGGCCCTCGATGCCGGTCGACTGATCCCAGTCGTGGTAAGCCGGGGCTGCTGCGTTGTTCATGACGCAGAAGTTGTCGATGGGTCCCATGCAGCGGGCATAGATGCGGCGATGATAGAACTCGGCCGTCGTCGGATCGTTGATGAAGGTGCTGGCGAACATCGTTGGTCTCCTGTTGGGGGATCAGAGGGCGATCAGAGGGCGATCAGGCTGCGGCCTGTTGCAGGGCGCCGGTCTTGTTGGGGGCATCGACAAAGGAGATGTTACCCATTCCGTCCTGCACCGCATAGAGCGAGACGCCAATCGGGCGCAGACCCCAGTAGGCACCGCCGGCGTCATATCCGCCCTCGTCGAGTGGGACGCGGTCTGCGCGCCAGACACCATGCGGGTCCAATGGGCCAGAGTCCCGTCCGTGTGGAGCTCCTAAACGCGCGTTGACGCGCGGCACCGGATCGTCCTGGTAGACGGAGATGAAAGCCGAGAACGGCGCATTCTCGGCTTTCAGGACCAGGTCGACAGCCACATCGGAGGATTGGGCTGCGGTCTGGATCGTGATCTGGCTGAGGGTCACGGTGTAGTTGCGGACAATGTCTTGCATGCGGAGGAACTCCGTTGAGGCGACGAGGAGGGGCAGGCGAGGGTAGATCAGTCGCGATCCATGAGCCCGAGGTAGCGTGCGAGGTAGGCCTGGATATTGGGGCCGCCGACGCTGTTCATGGAGTGGACAGTGAAACTGAACCCTTCAGGGAACCGAAACCCGACCTCGTCGAAGCCGCAGGCGAGTGCGTCGGTCTCATCTCCGACCTTGCCGTAGCGCGCGATCATGTCGGCATTGACCATTGCCTTGGCGATATCGAGGCCGCTGGGCACCTGGTCACCCAGGTCAAGATCGAAGCTTGCGTAGGCAGGAGCGCCCAGCTCGGCGATGGCGTCGCGCACCTCGTCAAGGCTACGCGAAATGATCCAAGGCCGCCCGACGGCATCGCGGTCCTTCGCAGGAAAGCGCTCATCGTCGATGAAGAGGGCGTAGTTCATTGGTAGGCTCCCTAAAATGGAGTGCAATCGGGACACGCGCACGATTGCCGGTGTCCGTTTGGGAGCGGAGCGTTGATCCGCACCCCGCCTTTGGCGATGTATTCGATATCAGGGTTCAGGCCGTTGGCCTCAAGCATCCCGCGTAGTCGCGCAATTTCCTCGTCTGCGCTCCAGGCTATGTCGATCGCGCCACGCAAGGCAGCGTCATAGCCACGGTCAGGACCGTCCATGGCAGACCATTCCGGTCTTGCCATGTTGTCGATTTCATCACGATATTTCAGATCAGACATGCGCTTTTCCCTCAAATGGTGTGCGTTTTGCTGTCGCTGAGTTCCAGGATGTAATCTGCGTTTGCCTGGATCACCTTCGTCAGCGCAGGCGGTGCCATCAATGGAACGTCCAAAGCGGGGAAGTCTTGCAGAAGTGCTTCCCTGATTTCGGTCCAAAGTGCGGTCCGCATAAGTGCTTTTTGTGCCATGTTGCTTGCTCGCTTTCGTGATTTTCGATTTATCCGCGTCTCTCCAGCCATGCCGTCCTGACACGCCCGCTACACCTTCAGCGTGCGGGTGCGTCAGGCGTCTTGGCCTTGGCCTTGGCATCAATGGCCGCCAGTCTCTCGATGGCATCGGCGCCACACGAATATGCCGTGTCACTTTCGTCAGGGTGGTCGCCATCCGCGAAGCAGACCTGGCTGTGAAGTTGGCGCAGGAAATCGACGCGGTCTCGTGTCAGCTTGTCCATGTCAGTTCGCGACCAGGCGCAGGTGCTGTTTGCTTTCCGCGAGGAAGGCAATGGCACGGGTCTTGCGGGCCCGGATGATGGCCGGAATGCGGGGACGCTTCAGAGCATCGAGTGTCGGGGTCTGGGCGTCGTCGCGGCGCTGGATCTTGGCGGCGCGGCGATTGAGCCGTGCGAGTTCCGCCAGGCCATCATCGGTGATGACCAGAACCGTGTGCCGGCAGGTTTTCGTGAAGCTATCGTGGCGGGCGATGCGCATCAGGCCGTCGCGGATCATGCGCAACCCGTGAGGATGCAGCGGGCGGGCGTGCATGCGGTTCACCGCGATGCCACCACGCTCGCCGGTCTCGGCGTCGATGCGTTTGCTGGCTGCCGCGAGGTAGTCGAGCTTCGCCGTGGTGTAGTCGCCGAAGGGCGCGTCTGACTTGGCAGGCATGGGCTCTCACCTTTCTTGGCGATCGGCATTACGTTTCTTGATACGTGGTGCGTGATCGCGGCTTGCGGAAATCTTGGATGCATCGCGTGCCTGTCAGTCTTTCAGGACACCGCGCACTCTCACCCATGAGAGGGCGCTGTTTCGTGGAAGGTCTTTCCCTCAAACTCTTTCGGTCCCTGGCCGAAATAACAAAGGCCAGCCCGCCCCGAGGGGCGAGCTGGCCTCCATCAACCAAAGGAGTCCGTGGAGACGACCAAATCAGCCACAAACTCAATATGGATATCTTTGGCGCGCTTCGGAAATGAAAAAATGCAGGGTCGTGCGATTTTTCCGAACCGTCAGCCCTGACGAGTTGCTGCGTTCGCCTGCTTGAGGATGCCCCAGGCATCGGCGTCGTTCGGGATGCCACCATTGATGGTCATGACGATCCCGAACCAGCCGTGATCGCCTTGGACAAGAGAGCTCTGTCCGTAAGAGCGCAGCCCCTTGTCTGACGAGAAGTAGGCGACGGCGCCAAGGTCTTCTGGCAGCACAGCGACGCCCATCAGGTCATCGCGCGCCATGGACCTCAGGGCTGTCTGGACCATGGTGTGGCGCAGCGGCAGGTCGGCAATATTGACCATGTCCTTGCGGCCGATCAGGGTGCCTGCCGTTGCGACGGCATCCTCGTCAAGGGTTGCAGGCCCGGCCTCGGACGACGGATCGGCCTCCGAGCCTGACGGGGACATGGCGAAGACCATCCTGTCGGATTGCGCAATGTTCATCATATGCGCCATCATGATCACCAGCTCTGTGAGAGGAATGGAGATTTCTTCGCCCGCGTGCGGCTTGAGCAGTGCGTCGAGGTGGCGGGCGGTTGCGACGCCGGCATGATCCAGGACGGCGTGGATGGCTGTGAGCTCACTGCGCTTGAGCGTCAGGGAGGTCAGCATCGTTGGGCGGGAAGAGATGGTCATGGTCTGCATGGTTTCATCCTCTGTCTGTTTTTCTGGATGCTGCGCGGCGCACCTCTGCCCTGCAAGGGCGCACCGCGCGGCATCTGTCGTGGCTGTTTCATTTGAATTTCATCGACCCCGGTTCGATCTTGAGGATTTTCTTATCCCTGTGCCAGATCCTGAAAGGATCATAATCCTGAAGGTCGGGGTGCTTCAGTATGTCCTTCACGGCAATCCCGTGCTCAAGGGCACCTGTGAAGAAGGCATTTACGGCAGCGCCGTCTTCAATCGGCGTTGTGATCCGCACGATTTTCATGGACTCGATACCGGAATGAGAGACGGTGATGTAGAATTTCTGTGTTATGGCTGTAGGGACAAAGGGTATCATGGTCGCGGGATAAGGATGATGCACAGAAACCATTCTGTGGTGACGAATTTCTTGACGCCAGTATAACGCGACGATCCATTGACCTCCACGCGCGGAAAGAGGCAATGGTTTTCTGCCCTGACGCCTGGCGTCCCAATCCTGTATCGCGATCATGATGCGCAGATGCAGTGGCGGTTTGTCGTTGAATACCATGAATGAGTCCTCGATTTTGCGGAAGCATCAGCGATGCGCATTTGCTCTGCAATAGCACATCGATCGTTGCAAGTCGGTCAATCCGCGTTTGCGACCTGATGCCGAATTTCGGCGCGAACGTGCATCAGCATCTCGCCCAGCATGTTGCGGCCGCGCAGAATACCATCTTCCTCGATCATCCCCCAGATGTCGTCACCCCAGGTGTTCAGCTCCACGAGAGGGACATCGCCGGTGTCGAGCAGGCGCCGCCGCAGATCGGGATCTTCGAACTTGCGGCGCAGCAGCGTGAGGATAAGATCCTCCTTCACCGTGTCCCAGTCGGGACGCATGAAGGGGCGACCCTCCCAGACCTTGCGCCGGCCAAGCTTCTTGGCGGCATTGGGATGGGATGCGGCTGCGATGACGCGCATCTCAGCAAAGACCGCTTCGCGGGGATGGACGCCACCGTTGGGGTCCAGCTTTGCTGCTGCAAAAGCATGCTCGACCGTAGGGAAGCTGATGCCATACATCACCACGGTGCTGTCGGCGAAGTTCGACAGGAATCGCGTCGGCCCGTCAAAGCCGAGGATGGCATTCTCGGCTTCCAGCGCGCTGCGATCCTGCTCTTTGAACTCGAAATTCATGACGTAACCCTCTCAGTTTTTCCGCAGGCGGGCTGCACGCGCACCACCTTCACGCTCACGGGAAGGTGGGGTCCGGAAAGCTTGCTCTCCCGAAATATACAAAATGCGGCCGGGTCGCGGGGTGCCCCGCGACCCGGCCGCTCTGATCACGCATCCGCGACGGGCTTGGCCCGGACAGTCGAGCTGTCGGCACCGAAACGGGCCGCCCAGCCGGCACAGGTGTAGACCTTGCCATGCGCGTCGGCGCAGTGGCAGAGGAAGTCGTCGTAGTCGGCCACGGCCCGCTCGAGCGCCGCGATGGTGACGTCTTCTGGGCGGACGCTTTCAGGCGATGTGACGAAGGCACAGCTCGGGCAGGGCGTGCGCCGGGTCATGCCGTTCTCGGGCGGATAGGTGGTGTCGTGTGAGAACAGGTCATCGGCCTCTCTGATGTCGGCATCACTGGGTTCAGGCCTTGGCATGATGGACACTCCCTTAACAGACGCAGATGTGGGTGGCACCCAACGGGCGAGCCGTGGCGATCAGAGCCATCAGCTGGCTGATCCGCCCAGACATGTAGCCGTCAGCGATACCACCATGGTGGATAGCAGCACCAGCGGTGCCTGTCACGACACTGCCGGCTTCGGTGTAGCTGGCAGCAGCACCGTTGCGGCCACGCATCGCGGCAGTGAAGACCTCGTCGATCGGGAAATCGCCCATCGACCCGTCGTCGAGGGTCAGGCCCAGCAGGTCGCACAGCGCCTCGGCGTTGTGGTTGCTGAGGTTCATGCCCGCGTAGGGGACGTAGCGTGGATTAGGCACGTAAGGGTCCTCGCCGCGATCGGCGCGCGCCCCTCCATCCTCGGCCCACATGTCAGGCTCCCAGCAATCGAAATCGATGACGGGGCCCATGTAGGTGATGCCATCTGTATCTGCCTTGACCTTGCCTGCGTAGATGTTGGTCGACATTGCCGTATCCCTTTTATCTAGTGGGGCCGGGGGCCCGCTCTCACCGATGAGAGCGGGCGACCGTGACCTGCTTTTTCAGAGCGTCGCCGCGTAGGCGCTCAGCTCCGACCGGGTCGTCGCCTCATTCGGATACGGACCGTAGCGATGAGACCAGGTCTCGTGAAGCTCCCCGGATTGAAATCCAGGGCTTCCTGATCGGTGTGAGCATCGTGATGTCTCATACCGATCGGAAGACGCTTGTCACAAGGCGGGCGTGAGCCCGCTTTTCGGTTTCAGGAAGAGCCATCTCGCCAACATCTCGCCGGCGTGCAGATCTGCGTCCCACGTCTTGCCGTCGTGGGATTTGAAGGTGCTGTTCGCTCGTTGG
>NZ_JBMERN010000121.1:0-11514 GCF_049310965.1 Loktanella sp. DJP18
TTGGCTCAGCCGATCGCTGCACCGTCCTGTCGGCGGACCCAGATCACGCTGGAACGTGGTACAGGGCTGGCATTGGGAAAGTCGCCGCCGGGATGCTGGATGCCGACAAACGCCGTGGTCTTGTCTGCCGACCAGGTCAGACCCGTCACTTCCGACCCGTTCGGGCCGGTCATGAAGCGGGCGATCTCGCCGGACTCCGGGTCACCGACGAGCATCTGGTTGTTACCCATGCCGACGAATTCGCCTTCGTTGCTGTCGTCACCGTCCGTCTGGATCCAGATCATGCCGGTGGAATCAACCACCATGCCGTCGGGCGAGTTGAACATGTTACCGGGGGTGATGTTGACCGATCCAGCGTAGGCGTCGTCGTGCAGGTCGGGATTGCCAGCCATCACATACAGGTCCCAGTCGAAGGTATCGGCACCGTGGTCGGTGTCCGAGGGCCGCCAGCGTACGATCTGGCCATACTCGTTCGCGGCGCGCGGGTTGGGCGTGCCGTCCTCGGCGATCATAGCGTCACCGCCCGCATTCACAGCATCCGCAGCCCGATTGGAATTGTTGGTCAGGCAACAGTAGGCTTCGGGCAGGGTGGTCGAAACGGCGACCCATTCCGGACGGTCCATCGTCGTGGCACCCACGGCAGAGGCCGCCTGACGGGTATGGATACTGACCATCGCAAGGTCTTCCATGCCTGTCGTCTCGGGCGTCAGCGCAAGCCACTGGCCCGTGCCGTCGGCCTCGAACTTGGCCACGTAAAGCGTGCCGTCATCCAGCAGCGTCGAGGTGTCGCCGCCTTCGGTGTAGGTGCCGTTCGAGACATAACGATAAAGGAACTCACCACGTTCGTCGTCGCCGAGGTAGACCACGACGCGGTTGTCGGCGGCCAGCGCCATCGCCGCGTTCTCATGCTTGAACCGCCCCAGTGCCGTGCGCTTCATCGGCGTGCTTGCGGGATCGGTGGGGTCGATCTCGACGATATAGCCAAAGCGATTGGCTTCGTTCGGATCTGCCGTGATGTCGAAGCGGGGGTCGAACTTCTCGTAGGCATAGCGGCTTTCGGCACCAATGCCGTAGCGGTCGAAACCTTCAGGCATCGTCATTTCGGCATCCGTGGCACCGAAGTAGCCGTTGAAGTTTTCCTCGCAGGTCAGATAAGTGCCCCACAGCGTCTTGCCGGCACCGCAGTTGTTCAGCGTGCCAAGGACGGTCGTGCCCGCAGGATCGGCCGTGGTCTGCAACAGTGCATGACCGGCGGCGGGACCGGTCAGGGTCATCGGCGTCATGTGGGTGATGCGGCGATTGAAGGGGCTGTCGACAACCACGGACCAGCCGGTCCCGGTGTCTGCCACTTCCATCACGGTCACGCCCTGAAGGTTCATCAGCTTCATCGCGTCTTCGGCACTGTCGATGATGCTGGCCGATTCGCCAGGCGCGGCGGGCAGGTTGATGTCCTCGTTCACATACTCATGGTTGACGGCGATGACCTGCTTGCCATCGATCTCGAACAGCTCCATCCCGTCGGTGTTTTCACCGAAGACGCGGTCAGCAGTGGCTGCATCGCCGCCATTCGTCGGGTCCCAGGGGGCCGCGTCGGAAAACAGCGGATCTCCCCAGCTGACCAGAACGCCCCAGTCGTAGCCTTCGGGCACGTGGACGGTGAAATCGGTCTGAATGTCGATAGGCGTAAAGGCAAAGCGCGACGCCGCCTGCGCCCGCGCCGACGTCGATCCCATCAGGTTCAACGCGGTGGCGGCAGAGCCGAGCGCCAGAACGCCGGTCATGAAACCGCGACGCGACATGGCCGCCGCGACAACGCGGTCAAAATCGGTAGTTTCAGGGGCCGGACGACGCAGTTCATCCCATTCGTCCCAGCTCAGGTGGCGGGTGTCGACATCTTTCATGGCAGATTCTCCAATGACCATTTCGTTGGGACTGGGCCTAACTGCGCTTTCTAAGGGTTTTGTGACGGATCGCGAAAAGTGATCGGCACTTGCAGATCAGACGTCCATATTCGCAGGTATGCAGACGTGCGGCGCTTGCCGCCGACAGTGTGCCTGCGGATTCCTGCGACCGCTTACGCGACCGAATAATCAGCGATACAGCAACACCGGAATCCTGACGGTCTGAATCACGGCCGTCGTGATGGACCCGATGATGAGGTTGCGGATACTGTGGCCGTAGGGGCCCATGACCAGCAGGTCGAACCCTTTTGCAGAGACGACATCTTTGAGAACCTCAACAGGATCACCGGTGGCGGTAGGGGATGTCGCGTGCAGGCCCGCATCCTGCAACCTTGCGGTGGCCGCATCGGCGGTAGCCTTGGCCTTGGCCGCATCCTGACCGATGCACAGTACCGTCAGGTCGAGGTCTGCAAAGACCGCGCTGTCGCCATGCGGTCGATCGCGACCTTGACGCTGGTGCTGCCATCGTAGGCAACCAGCACCTTGCTGATCGGCTTGTTGGCGCGTGACGCGACAAAGACCGGCACCGTTGACGCCCGAATGATCCGTTCGAGGGTCGATCCCGGATGGCCTGAGGCGAAGCCATGACCTTCACCGCGCTTGCCGATGGTGATGGCACGGATGTCTGCCTCAACGGCCTGCACGGCGTCCAGCAGATCACCCTTGCGCAGATGCAGCTTCACACTGGGGACACCGTCCTGTCCCATGATCGCTTTGGCATCCTCGAGGATCGCGTGACCTCTGGCCTGCGCCACCCTGTCACGCTGTTCATCCAATGACGACAACTCGACCAGCAGCGCAGACCGGGCCCCCAGATGCAAAGCGCCAGACAAATCCGACGTCGCGGCCAATAGAAGCCGACCGAGGACATGCATCCCCGTCGACGCCTGCCCCCAGCTTCTGCGCGACCGCGGGCATGAGAATCGGCCCCAGCAGGTTGCCCAATCCAACCACGAGGATCAGCAGCACGACCCCGGCGGTAAGACATGAAAGCCGTCCGCGCCATCGCCTTGTCGATCATCGCGGGGGTCGATCCAAAGGCCGGCGTTTATGCGTCCTTTTCCATCGTTGTTCTGATCGCCATCGTCGGCGGCAGACCCGGCATGATCTCTGCGGCCACGGCCGCAAAGGCCGTGCTGATGATCACGCTCGTCCGGGACCACGCGCTGAAGCAACTGCTGGCTGCCACCGTGTTGGCAGGACTGGTCCAGATCGGAGCAGATCTGTTGAAGCTTGGCCGGGTCATGCGCTATGTGTCCAAATCCGTGACGACCGGCTATCTGAACGCGCTGGCGATCCTGATCTTCATGGCGCAATTGCCGGAACTGAACCTTGCGGGTTCCGGTGTGACCTCTCTGACCTATGCGCTGATGGCGTTGGGCCTTGCGATCATCTATCTGCTGCCACGCCTGACGACCCTGTTCGGCAAGGCCGTTCAGGGTGCATCAAAAATCCGGCGGATCGACGGTCAAAAGAGCCACCCGGGTTTTCACCGGGTTCTTGCGTCCGGATGCCTTTTCCGCCAGCCGGAAGCCAAAGATCCGCATTTGCCATGGCCGGGGCCGCATCACAGCTGCGTAGCCCTGTCGTCGCGCATTGATCGACGCGTCTGTCCGATTATATCCAACCGGACGGCGTGTGACGCACGATCCACATGGCTTCCCCGAAAATACCGTATCCAAAATGTCAAAACTGCCCAGCCCCTGCATCGATGTCTGCAAGTTCCGGCGAGAGGGGCATTGCATCGGCTGTTCCATGACCAAGCCGCAGAAAAGATGTTCAAGTCCCTGAACAAGCCCGCGTTTCAGGTCGCCTTCATCACGATGCTGCGGCACCAGCAGGCGGCATTGGGGAAATACCGGCACTGGACCGCAGCCTATCTGGCCAAATGCGCCAAAAAGGGCGTGACGCCGCCGTTCGTGCCCTAGGCCCGACGACTTCGCCTTCTCCGGCTGGGACGAACGCCGGCGTCGCACGACGTCTCGCCGGACCGGCGCGCAAAGGACTGTTGCCGTCGCCAACCGTCAGTCCTCGATCTTGCGCATGGCCCATGTGACGCTGAAGCCGTGCAGCATCGTCGACAGCAGGATCACCAGTCCGACCAGCGACCAAAGCTGACTTTCGTTCACGAACTCCATGTGGGTCACCGCATAGCACAGATAGTAGATCGAGCCGATGCCGCGCACGCCATAGACCGACACGGCCGCGCGGTCGCGGTAAGGCAAGTCGGTGCCAAGCAGGCTCAGCCACCCGGCGACCGGGCGCACGATCAGGATCAGGATCAACGCGACCCAGACCTGATTCCACGTCAGGTCGGCAAATACCATCGGCAGGATTGACCCCAACGCGATCAACAGCAGGGCGGTCAATGCGTCCTCGATGGATTCCGTGAAATCGTGCAGGCGACGATGGAAATGATGGCTTTCCTCCACCCGTCGCAGGGTCAGGCCCATGACTGCGACAGCGATGAATCCATAGCCTTCGATCAGTTCGGTCGACCCATAACACAAAAGGACGCCGGCAAGGGCCAACACCCCGGAACTGGTGTCGGCCAGAGGTGCGCCACTGGGCAGGGAAAAGAACGCGAGGCCCAATGCGCGACCGCCGGCCCACCCCACCGCGACCCCGACGGTGATGCGGTAGACCACATCCCAGACAAGCCAATCCACCAACCATGCACCCGGATTCAAACCCTCGGCCGCCACGATCAGTCCCAGATAAACGAACGGAAAGGCGAGGCCGTCGTTCAGACCGGCCTCGGTCGTCAGGGTGAACCGGACAGGGTGTTCCTGCCCTTCGTGCGGCGGCCCGACCTGAACATCCACCGCCAGCACCGGATCGGTCGGTGCCAGCACCGCACCCAGCAGGATGGCCCCCGCGACGGTCAGCCCTTCGACGGTGTAGCCCAGCAATGCCACGGCGGCGATCGTCAACGGCATCGCGATCCCCAGCAGGCGCCCGGTCGGTCCCCATTTCCGCCAGGGTCGCAGACTGTCGATCCGCATTCCCGTGCCGAACAGCGCGATGATGACGCAAAGTTCGCTCACGATCTCCCAGGGGCGGGCCGCCTCGCGCGGGTCGGGCAAAGGCGGCATCGCGGGTATCAGCAACGTGGCCGCTGCACCAAACAGGATCATCAAAGGCGCAGACACCGGCTCATTGCGTGACACAAGCCGCGGCAACCATCGTGCGGTGATCATGATCAACCCGATCACCGTCAATGCGACGTGATAGGCGCTTAGGTCAAAGAAGTCGTCAGGATACATCGTTGGTCCGGTTCCGTGAGATCAAGTCGTGCGAGGTGACGGCGATCACGGAACCGTCATGCCAGACTTCGCAATCTGTCAGTCCGATCGATCAAGACGCAGGCACATTTCGGGAACCAACGCAGGGTGTCGGCATATGTCACCGCAGGATCGGTCATTTTCCACATCTGCACGGACTTGGCGCGATGTGCGGTCGTTCCGGGGTTAGTCGTAAAGCTGCAACAGATGACTGAGTTATTTTATCAACTATGCCGGTTGACGTATCCGACTTTTTTTGTAAGGTAATATCGAGCGGGCCAGATTAATCCGCCAGAGTCTCTGCGAGACCGTATCAGGAGGTGACACCGTGACTGCCACGATTGCCCGAATATCTTGCCTTCTGCAGTCCGGTCAGACCGGCACCCGGAACGCAGCACCGGATCAGCGCGCATGACGATGCAATTCGATTTGGACGCGAAGGCCCCTTCGCAGACACGCGGGGCGGCCCCGGTCGGTGCATTGCAGGAGCTACCCCCCGTCGAACTGGCGGCCATCGTCTATCTGCGCGCCTGGTGCGAGGGTGGTGACGACCGCGGGATCATCGCCAAGGACTTTCGGCTGGTCATGGGCCATGCCGAGGGTGCGGTCGCGGCAGCCGACTTTCACGACCTGATGACGATCCTGCTAGGGTCTGCCCGGCGTCCCATCATGCGACACGGCCTGGGCTGCAGATGCTTTGGCGGCGACGAAAGCGCATTTGCCCACATGATCGCGGCGGCGGCCAGCGGAAGCACGGAAGACGCGATGCTGTTCGCCAGCATCCTGATGTCGGGCGATGCCGCCTGGGCAGCAACGCGACTGGCCGACCGGCTGGGACAGACGTTCCTGCGCCTTGCGCGCGGTCCCGGCCGCAGACAGGCCCCGACCCATGCAACCACACCAACACCCTATACACACTGAAGGACCTCGACCCATGCGATCCACTTTCACGGCGGCCCTCTTCACGACAGCACTGACCGCGCTGCCTGCCCATGCAGTCGAACGGACCGAGGTGCTGGAGACCTATGCCGATATCGCCGCCGCCGCCTATGCCGACAGCCTGACCGCCGCACAATCCTTGCAGGACGCGGTGAACGCCTTCATCCAAGCGCCGTCGCCCGAGGGGCTGACCGCCGCAAGAACGGCCTGGCGCGCGGCCCGCGTCCCCTACATGCAGACCGAGGCCTTTCGTTTCGGCAATCCCATCGTCGACGATTGGGAAGGCCGCGTGAATGCCTGGCCGCTTGACGAAGGGCTGATCGACTACGTCGACGGCACCTACGGAGGGGCGACCGACGAAAACGCCTTTGCCGCGCTGAATGTCATCGCCAGTCCGGCATTCACCCTGTCGGGTCAGCAGATCGACGCATCCGAGATTACACCGGCGCTTTTGCAGGACACCCTTCAGGAAGCCGATGGCGTCGAGGCGAATGTCGCGACAGGCTATCATGCAATCGAATTCCTGCTGTGGGGTCAGGACCTGAACGGCACCGACGCCGGTGCAGGCGACAGGCCGTGGACGGACTTTGCGGTGGGTGACGCCTGCACGAATGACAACTGCGACCGCCGGGCGGATTACCTGCGGGCGGTGACGGGCCTGCTGGTCGACGACCTTGCGGAAATGGCGGGCGCCTGGGCCGACGACGGTGCCGCGCGCGGTGCCCTGCTCGACGACGAAGCGGCCGGCCTCTCTGCGATGCTGACCGGCATGGGCTCGCTGTCTTATGGCGAACTGGCGGGCGAGAGGATGAAGCTGGGCGTGATGATGAACGACCCGGAAGAAGAACATGACTGCTTCTCGGACAACACGCACCAAAGCCACTACTACGATGGCCTTGGCATCCAGAACGTCTATCTTGGCAGCTATGTTCGGCTGGACGGCAGCTCGATCAGCGGCCCGTCACTGTCCGATCTGGTCGCGGCGTCTGCCCCGGATACCGACGCGCAACTGCGTACCGAACTCGCGGCCTCGGTCGCGGCACTCGATGCGATCCGCGCTGCAGCCGATGACGGCATGGCCTATGACCAGATGCTGGCGCGGGACAACGCAGAGGGCGAGGCACTGATTATGGCGGCCGTCGATGCGCTGGTCACGCAGACCCGGTCGATCGAACGGGCTGTGACCGCCCTTGACCTGTCCGGGATCGCGGTCGAAGGGTCCGACAGCCTCGACAACCCCAATGCGGTGTTTCAATAGGAAAACGTGGTGATCGCCGGCCACCATATTCGGATTGCAAGGCGTGGTGCCGCGCGGGCGGAAGGCTATGATCTTTGCGCTCTCGCGCTTGTCCTGGCCGGTCTGGCCGGGACCGCGCAGACTCAGACAATGGCCGATCTGACGCAGGCGCATCTGGACGTCACGCCGCGCACGGCGACAGAGGCCGCGCGCGTTGCGGCCGTGACCGCGCCTACGACCGATTTCGCGGCACCCGAACCGTTCGAGGCGAACGGCGGCGGTGCCGCAACGGTGCGCGCGAGAGAGAATGCCGATGCGTTCTCTCAGGCGTCAGCCAACATCTCTTTTGCGCGGGAACTCGATTTCAAGGTCGGCAACGGGCTGTTCCGCAAGTTGTGGGTGTCGTCGCCGTCATCCACGCAGGTGTCCGACGGGCTGGGACCGCTTTACAATTCGCGGGGTTGCCAAAGCTGTCACCTGAAGGACGGGCGCGGCCATCCACCCGAGGGGCCGGACGATGACGCCGTCTCGATGTTCCTGCGCATTTCCGTCCCTGCGGTCGGCCCGGCCGACATCGACGCACTTGACGCATTCCTGCTGAGCCTTGGCGACACGCCGCTGCGGACGGCGCCCGATCCGATTTACGGCGGCCAATTGCAGGACTTTGCGGTGCAGGGTCACGACGCCGAATACCGACTTGGCATCACCTATGAAGAGATCGCGGTCCCGTTGGCGGGCGGTGATAACGCGACCCTGCGCAAGCCGACCTACACCGCCGCCGATCTTGGCTATGGACCGTTGGCGGATGGCGCGATGCTGAGCCCGCGCGTGGCCCCGCAGATGATCGGTCTGGGCTTGCTGGAAGCCATTCCGGCAGCCGACATCCTGGCACGGGCAGACCCCGAAGACGCAAACGGCGACGGCGTTTCCGGGCGCGCGCAGATCGTCTGGTCGTTCGAACACGCCCGCCCCATGCTGGGTCGCTTCGGTCTGAAGGCCGGTGCGCCCACGATCAAAGAACAGTCCGCCAGCGCCTTTGCGGGCGACATGGGCATTTCCTCGCCCCTCTTCGACGCGCCCTGGGGTGACTGCACAAAGGTCCAGACGACATGCCGCACGGCCCCCGACGGCAGCAAAGGCACGCCTGAGCGGACAGAGATCGGAACAGAGGGGCTGGACCTCGTGACCTTCTATGCCCGCAATCTTGCCGTGCCGGCGCGCAGGGATGTGGACGATCCCGAAGTGCTGCGCGGCAAGACCGTCTTTTACGACACCGGCTGCACCGCGTGCCATACGCCGAAACACGTCACCGACAGGCTGGACGACCAGCCAGAGCAGAGCTTTCAGCTGATCTGGCCCTATACCGACTTGCTGCTGCACGACATGGGTCCGGGGCTTGCGGATGGCCGCCCCGAAGGACGTGCGACAGGACAGGAGTGGCGCACGCCGCCGCTGTGGGGTATCGGCCTGACCGAGGCCGTATCGGGCCACACCTATTTCCTGCACGATGGACGGGCGCGGTCCCTGCTGGAGGCGGTGCTGTGGCATGGCGGCGAGGCGCAGGGCCAGCGCGATGCCGTGGCGAACCTGCCACCCGCAGACCGCGCTGCCCTTTTGCGATATCTGGAGTCCCTGTGAAACACGTCCTAACGCTCACGCTCGCCTTTGCCGCGACCTCGGTCATGGCAGACATCGACGCCACCATCGACGACCACATCCTGCCCGGTTACGCGGCCTTTGCCGATGCCACGATGGCGCTGGACGATGCCGCCGCGTCCACTTGCGCCCCCGATGTCCTGCGCCCGGCGTGGCAGGCGGCCTTCGATGCATGGTTGGGGGTCAGTCACCTGCGGTTCGGCCCGGTGGAACAGGACGGACGCGCCGTCATCATCGCCTTCTGGCCGGACACGCGCGGGGCGACGCCCAAGGCCTTGGCCAGCCTGTTCGCAGACGCGGACCCGATCATCGCAACGGCAGAAGGCACCACGCAGATCTCTGTCGCCGCGCGCGGGTTGTTTGCGCTGGAATACCTTCTTTACGACCCGCAGTTTGCCGATCCCGGCACCTATGGCTGCGGCCTGATTCAGTCGCTGGCAGCGGATCTTGCGACTGTCGCGGATCAGGTCGATTCCGCTTGGCAGGGCGACTATGCCACGACCCTGCGGACGGCGGGTGCGGCCGAAAACGCGACCTACCTCAACGACCGTGAAGCCCGGCAGGCGCTGTTCACGGCCTTGCTGACGGGGCTGGAATTCACGGCGGATCAAAGGCTGGGTCGTCCGCTCGGCACCTTCGAGCGGCCCCGCCCGACCCGTGCAGAGGCCTGGCGGTCAGAGCGCAGCGCGCGCAACGTGATCCTGTCGCTGACCGCACTCTCGGACCTTGCCCGCACCTTGACCGACGACGGCGCGCCGCAAACCGTCGCTGCCATGTTGCGTGCCATCACACTGGCCGAAAACCTTGACGATCCGTCCTTTTCCGGCGTGTCGGACCCGACCGGCCGCCTGAAGGTCGAGATCTTGCAACAGGCCGTCCACACGGCCCGCGACGCGGCCCTTGCGGAAATCGGCCCGTCGCTGGGTGTGTCGGCCGGCTTCAACGCAACGGATGGAGACTGACTTGACCACACGCCGCGGATTTCTTGCCACGCTCCTTGCGACGGCCACGCTGCCCACATTGACCTGGGCGGATGCCGGTGGTCCCGCTTTCCTCGCCGCGGCGCGGGAACCGGACGGCGGCTTTGCCCTGTTCGGTCTGACCGACCGGGGACAAGAGACCTTTCGCATTCCCCTGCCCGCTCGCGGACATGCGGGTGCCGGCCATCCGTTCCGGCCAGAGGCCGTGACCTTTGCCCGCAGGCCCGGCACCTTTGCGCTGGTGATCGACTGCGCCCGCGGTCAGGTCACGCAGCGTCTGACCGCACCTGCTGGTCATCACTTCAGCGGTCACGGCACATTTTCGAATGACGGCGAAACACTGTTCACCGCCGAGGTCGACGACGCAACGGGCGAAGGCTGGATCGGACAGTGGTGCCGTGCAGACGGTTACCGCCGGATCGGTCAATTCACCTCTGGTGGGATCGGTCCGCACGAGCTGACGCGGCTGCGCGATGGGACGCTGGTCGTGGCGAACGGCGGCATCATCGTGGCCCGCGACGATGAAAGGACGAAGCTCAACCTCGGGTCGATGCGCCCGAACCTCAGCTACCTGTCCACCGCTGGCGCGTTGCTCGATCAGGTCACGCTAGCGCCTGACCTCTCCCGCAACTCTATCCGCCACCTTGCGACGCATGCCGATGGCACCGTTGCCTTTGCGATGCAATGGGAGGGGGCAGAGACGACGAACCCCCCGCTGCTGGGATTGCACCGCCTGGGGCAGGAACCGGTCCTGTGCGCAGTCCCCGAGGCAATTGCACCACGACTGAAAGGATATGCCGGCAGCGTGTCCTTCGATGGCGATCAGAGGAGGGTTGCGTTCACCTCGCCCACCGGCGGCGTCGTGGCCGTATTCGACCACGAGGGTCGTTTCCTTGCCATGCCCCAACGTCCGGACGTCTGCGGCGTGGGGGCCGGGCCGGACGGCTTCGTGACGACGGACGGTCTGGGCGGCGTGATGGCGTTGACGGCTGATGCTTTCAGCCCCTTCGCCACCTTCGATCGGGCTTGGGACAACCATCTGATCGCGGTCTGAAGCGACAAGGCCTGTTTCTTGACGGACCAGAATTCGTTCTGACCTGCGCGGGCCGATCACACCCCGACCCGGTAAGAGTTGGCCACCGCCAACTCTCCGATCTTGGCGTGCTTATCCCTGACCTGGTGTTCATCGATGTTCGGCACCTTGATTATACCATGTTGAAAGACCTAGACGCACCGACCGGCAACGCGCGCTCGTTGTTGGATGATGGTCGAATACATGCTGTTCCAACACGGTCTCCTCGTCACTCAGCGCCTCATTGTACTCGCGGTGCCCATCCTTGGTTTTGCGATCCGACGTCGCCTTGAGAGAAAGAACATGATGTCGACCATCTTCGATCAGGCCGACTGATTTCAGACATGGGTGCGGGCTGCCGCAACGGCCCGCCCCTTGTCAGATC
>NZ_JBMERN010000122.1:0-11486 GCF_049310965.1 Loktanella sp. DJP18
TGTGATTCATACAAGTAATCTGCCAATCAAACTGTTGAGATGAGAGGAATTTGAAATGATCAACATTAAGAACGCTATTGCAGCCGGGGTCGCGTCGATCGCCGTCATGGGCGGGGCAACTGCCGCGTCTGCTGCGACGCTTGCCTACGCGCAAACGGCGACGACGCTGTCGGGTGGTTCTTTCACCGACACAGCCTGCAACACGGGCAGCCGCTCGGATCTTTGCAACGTGCTCGGCGCGCCGGATGGCGATTTCGTGGGCGGGATCGGCAACGGCTTCTTCTCGATGAAGAATACGGATCAGGTTGTCCTGACCTTCGGCACGAGCTTTGCCGGATCGATCTACATCTACGAAGTCACCGGCGGCAACGTGAACAACAACGTTGAAGGTTTGAACTTCACGTTGATCGCACAGGACTTTGGCGGCAACCAGGTCGCTGGCGTGTTCAACAACATGGGCACGAAGGTCAGCGGCACCACTGCACGCTACGAGATCGAATTCGCTTCGACCGGCGGTCCGTTCACGTCGCTGATCGTGCAGGACAACTCTGGCACAGCCGATGGCTTCGACCTTGACGCCATTGCCGTCAGTGCTGTTCCCGTTCCTGCTGCTGGCCTGCTGCTTCTTGGTGCGCTGGGTGGTCTTGGTGCCATGCGCCGCCGGAAAGCCCAGAAAGCCTGATTGGCTCTATCGATATGAAGAAAGGCGGCTCTTTGAGCCGCCTTTTTTGTTTTGGCTTGCCGTGCCGTGTCGTTGGCGGTGCCGTCAAAGCCCCAGTTTTGCCGCGACCAACGCGTTGACCGCCGCCGGGTTCGCCTTGCCGCCGGTCGCCTTCATCACCTGACCGACGAACCAGCCGGCAAGCTTCGGGTTCGCCTTGGCCTTTTCGACCTGCGCGGGGTTGGCGGCGATGATCTCGTTCACCGCAGCCTCGATCGCGCCGGTGTCGGTCACTTGCTCCAGACCTTCGGTCGCCACGATTTCTTCCGGGTCGCGACCTTGGGTATAGGCAATGTCGAACACGTCCTTGGCGATCTTGCCACTGATCGTCTCGGCCTTGATCAGGGCCACGATCTGCGCAAGGCGCGCGGCGGGGATCGGGTTGTCACCGATATCCCGGTCGTCCTTCTTCAGACGCCCGAACAGTTCGTTGATGACCCAGTTCGCCGCCAGCTTGCCATCACCGCCGCCCTTGGCCACATCCTCGAAATATGCCGCGTTGGCCACGTCAGCCGTCAGCACGGAGGCGTCGTAGTCCGCGAGGCCAAAGTCCGCGATGAATCGGGCCTTCTTCGCGTCGGGCAGCTCCGGCAGGTTTGCCGCGATATCGTCTACCCAGGCCTGTTCGATCTCCAACGGTAGCAAGTCGGGATCAGGGAAGTAGCGGTAGTCGTGCGCCTCTTCCTTGGACCGCATGCTGCGGGTTTCGTTCTTGTCCGGGTCATAGAGGCGCGTCTCCTGCGTGACCGCGCCACCATCCTCGATGATCGCGATCTGGCGGCGGGCCTCGACCTCGATCGCCATCTGGATGAACCGCATGGAGTTCATGTTCTTGATCTCGCACCGGGTGCCGAGGTGGCTGAAATCCTGGCTTTCCTGATAGCGTTCGTAATCGCCCGGGCGGCAGACAGAGACGTTCACGTCGGCGCGCAGGTTGCCGTTCTGCATGTTGCCGTCGCAGGTGCCGAGGTAGCGCATGATCTGGCGCAGCTTGGCGACATAGGCCGCCGCTTCCTCCGGTCCGCGAATGTCGGGGCGAGACACGATCTCCATCAGGGCGACGCCGGTGCGGTTCAGGTCGACGAAGCTCATGGTCGGGTCCATGTCGTGAATCGATTTGCCCGCGTCCTGCTCCAGATGGATGCGTTCGATGCGGACGGTGCGGGCCGTCCCGTCGCCCAGTTCGACCAGCACTTCGCCTTCGCCCACGATGGGGTGATAAAGCTGCGAAATCTGATAGCCCTGCGGCAGGTCGGGGTAGAAGTAGTTCTTGCGGTCGAAGGCCGACATCAGGTTGATCTGCGCCTTCAGTCCCAGCCCGGTGCGGACCGCCTGCGCCACGCAGGCCTCGTTGATGACGGGCAGCATGCCGGGCATGCCTGCGTCGACAAAGGCGACGTTGCTGTTGGGCTCAGCCCCGAACAGGGTGGACGCGCCAGAGAACAGCTTGGCCTTTGTGGCGACCTGTGCGTGGACTTCCAGACCAATGACCAGTTCCCAGTCGTGCTTGGCCCCCGCGATGACCTTCGGGGCTGGCGTGGCGTAGTCGAGATCGAGCATGGCGGTCCTCATCAGCTGCTGCGTCCTTCTAGGCCAGCCCTTGGCATGGAACAAGTGCCAGGGGGTGCCCGTTGAGGCGGCGAAACGCAGCGAACCCCTTAAAGGAGAGCACAGATGACTGCCATCACCGAAAGCAAGATCCTGATCATGGCCACCAACGGCTTTGAGGAATCCGAACTGACTACCCCGCTGAACAAACTGCGCGACGCGGGTGCCACCGTGCATGTCGCCACCCTGGACGGCGACAAGATCAAGGGCTGGGATCAGGACCACTGGTCCATCGACGTGCCCGGCGACCTGAAGATCGCCGACGTGAAGGTCGAGGACTACGACGCCATCGTCCTGCCCGGCGGCCAAATCAACCCTGACCTGCTGCGCGTCGAAGAGGATGCCATCAAGGTCATCAAGGACTTTGTCCGGCACGGCAAGATCGTCGCTGCCATCTGCCACGCGCCGTGGCTGTTGATCGAGGCGGGTGTCGTCGAAGGTCGCGAAATGACCTCCTACCCGTCGATCCGCACCGATCTGAAGAATGCCGGTGCGCAAGTGGTGGACAAGGCCGTGGCAATCTCGAACGGGATCATCACCAGCCGCAATCCCGACGATCTGGACGCCTTCGTCGACAAGATCATCGAGGAAGTCCGTGAAGGCGATCACAAGCGCAACGCCGCCTGATCGATGCCCGTGCACAGCACAGGCGCGTCGTCCCCGGGCGGCGCGCCTTGCCATGTCCGGTGATGCCGTAAGCATAAAGAGGCCGATATGCCAGCCGGCAACTTGATCGACCCCACGTGACTAGGGCAGGTTATCGGTCATGCGCCTGAAAGCCATCATTCTGGGGGGAGTGATTTCGGGTCTGCTGGCGACGTCCGTCGCCGCCGATCTGCCATTTCGTCCCCTTGCGCGTGAAGACGCGGCAGCTGCCCGTGTGGCGGCAGAGGCGGCGCGCCTTACCTCATTTCGTCCGACGGCGCGACCTGCCTACATGATCCGGGATCCCGCGCAGGTCATTCAAGGCGCGCCATCGGTACGTCCGCAGGTTCGCCCGACCTTTGTTCCGCAGACCCGTTGGGGCAAGGGCGGCGAGGCCAAGGCCTGGACGAGGGCAGCGATGTCGGCGGTCGCGGCACAGGGACTCGATTCGGTCGTGCCGCGCGACATCGAAACCTGGTGTCCGGCCTATGCGGAAAACAGTCCGACGCTGCGCCGGGCGTTCTGGGTCGGCATGATGTCGGCGCTGTCCAAGCATGAAAGCACCTATGACCCCAGTGCCGTCGGCGGTGGGGGTTTGTGGTATGGCCTGTTACAAATCCTGCCTGCGACCGCGCGCGGTTATGGCTGCCGGGCCACGACGGGCGATGCGCTGAAGAACGCCGTCGATAATCTGTCCTGTGCCGCGCGCATCATGGGCCGCACTGTCAAACGCGACCGCGCCGTGGCGCTGCATGACGGACGCTGGCGCGGTGTCGCGGCGGACTGGGGTCCGATGAGCAATCGCGCCAAGATCGAGGAAATGTCGTCCTGGACTCGCAGCCAGGACTACTGCGTCGTGCAAGAGCATCCGCGCCCCGTCCTGCGACCCGCCACGTTGATGGCGGGCGTTCCGCAGGTCAGGGTTTCAACAATGGGCGCCGCGTCATCCGAATGATGTTGACAGCGGGCGCATCGACCCCGCCCAAGGCCAGCGTCGCCTTCTTCAGCATCTCGATCCCCTCTTCCGAAGATTTCGGCAGGGCAGAGGCCTGAATCGGCTCTCCGACCGTGATGCGATAAGGCTGGCGGTCCTTGTTCAACGTCTCGTGGAACAGGGTCACGTCGCGCAGCGTCGGGTGAATCATGTCGAACAGATAGAACAGCGCCGAGTTACGTGCCTGAACGTTGATCGGAATAACTGGCAGGTCGAACTTGCGCGCCAGCATCGCGGCAGAGGCCATCCAGGGCCGCTCATGCAGCTTGAAACCGCGCCGCTTGGCAAGACGACCAGAGGGGAAAATGACGCCCAGGCGCCCCGCCTCGGTCGCCTCGCGCACATAATCCAGCGTGTTGCGGGTTTTTTCGCGGGTGCGCTTGTCCATCCGCCATTCGACGGGGCAGATCATGTCGCCCATCTGCGGCATGACCCGCAGAATGTCGGAGTTCGCGAAGAAATAAAGGTCGGGGCGAGTGCGGGCGATCAGGTGGTGCAGGATGATGCCGTCGGCGATCCCCGTGGGATGGTTCGCCACCACAAGAGCAGGCCCGTGCAGCGGCAGGTTCGACAGCCCCGTTACTTCGACATGCCGGGCCAGCCTGTCGCCCATCGTCTGCATGATGTGGGCGGACGGCGCGTCGCGCAGCCCCTTCGCGATGTCCACTGTCTTGTCGTAGGCGAGCGCGAGATGCATGAGTCCCCGGATATAACGCATCCCGGGCCAGGACCGGTACATCCACGGCGCACGTTCGACGATCAGTGGATCAATGCGGTCTTTCATGTGCTCTCAATGCCCCGGAATGGGTAACGGTTCCATGACGTTTACGCCTTCTTAACGCATTGGCCAAGCCGGTCAGGTCAGAAGCCGAGAGACCATCTCCGCCGTGTCGCCGGACAGGCCGGGCGTGTCCCTGATGCGCGCAAGCTGCGCGCGCATCGCGGCCTGACGCACGGAATCCCAACGCTGCAGGCTGTCAAAGGCCGAAACCATGCGGGCCGTCGTCTGCGGATTGACCGGGTCGAGGCGGATCAGCCAGTCCGCAACGAAGGCATATCCCGCCCCGTTGGGTCGGTGGAATCCCGCCTGATTGCCGGTCAGCGCCCCGATCACGCTGCGGAACCGATTCGGGTTCTTCCAGTCGAAGTCGGCGTGGCGGGCAAGCCGAGTCGCGATCTCGACGGCCTGCGCGCGGTCCGCGGCGGCGATCTGGATGGCGAACCACTTGTTCATTACCAGCCGGTCATGATGCCATTGATCGTAAAACACCTCCGCGGCCGCCTCTCCTTGGCCGAAGGTCAGCAGGATGCCGAGGGCGGCGATCTGCTGGGTCATGTTGTCGGCGGTATCGAACTGTGCCTTTGCCGCCGTGCCGTCGTCCAGCCACGTCAGCAGACCAAGCAGGGCATTGGACAAGGCGCGCTTGCCGGCCTGTGCGGCGTCGGGGGCAAAGGGGGCATCGATGCGCTGGGCCGCTTGCAGATCGGGCAGGATGTCGGCCAACGCCTGTGCCAACTGGCGCAGGGCATCACGACGGACGCGGTGGATGTGCTGGGGGTCCGGCGTTTCGCCTGCTTCGGCGAGGGCGATCGCCAGGTCAGCCTCGCTTGGCAGGGCAACCATCAGTGCCTGCATGGCGGGGGACAGGTCGCGATCGAGCAGCACCGCGCGCAGACCGTCGACGTAGCCCGCATCGAGCGGGCCACCATCGGCCCGGATCAGATCCAGCAACACATCGCGCGCCAGGCTGCGCCCGGCGTCCCAGCGATTGAAGGGATCGGTATCGTGGGTCAGCAGAAAGGCGCGTTCGCCGTCCGGCGGAGTGCGGTCCACGATCACCGGGGCCGAAAAGCCCCGCAGGATCGACGGGACCGGGCGGGCGTCCAGACCGTTGAAGGTGAAGGTCTGGGTCGCTTCGGTCAACTCCACCAGGGTCGTGGGCACGATCTCTGCACCGCTGTGGTCCAGCAGGCCCACGGCGACGGGAATATGCAGCGGTCGCTTGTCCGGCTGCCCGGGCGTCGATGGCGTTTCCTGTCTGATCACAAGGCTGTATGTGGCGTTCTTGAAGTCATCACTGACCGTCAGACGGGGTGTGCCAGCCTGTTCATACCACCGTTTGAACTGAGATAGATCGCGGCCCGTGGCGTCGGTGAAACAGGTCAACCAATCCTCGATCGTCGCGGCCTGACCGTCATGCCGGTCGAAATAATGGTCCAGCGCCGCATGGTAACCGACATCGCCCACAAGGCGTTTCAGCATCCCCACCAACTCCGCGCCCTTTTCATAGACCGTCACGGTATAGAAATTGTTGATCTCGACGAAGCTTTCGGGTCGGACGGGATGTGCCAGCGGCCCCGCGTCCTCTTGAAACTGGCGATTGCGCATGACCAGCGCATCCTCGATCCTCTTGACCGCGTGGCCGTGCAGGTATCCCGTAAATTGCTGATCGCGAAAGACGGTAAGACCTTCCTTGAGGCACAGCTGAAACCAGTCGCGACAGGTGATCCGGTTGCCGGTCCAGTTGTGGAAATACTCGTGGGCGATGATCGCCTCGATCCGTTGAAAGTCGGTGTCGGTGGATGTCGCCTGGTTGGCCAGAACCGCGCTGGAGTTGAAGATGTTCAACCCCTTGTTCTCCATCGCGCCCATATTGAAGTCATCGACCGCGACGATGTTGAAAACATCCAAGTCATAGGCGCGGCCATAGACCTGCTCGTCCCATGTCATCGCCCGTTTCAACGCGGCCATGCCGAATGCGCATTTGTCCAGATCGGGGGCGCGCACCCAGAGGTTCAGGGCCACATCGCGGCCATCCATCGTGGTGAAGCTGTCGCTGTGTGCGACCAGATCGCCGGCCACCAATGCAAACAGATAGGCCGGTTTGGGCCAGGGATCGTGCCATTCTGCCCAGCCCGCGCCCTGCGCCACGGGATTGCCGTTCGACAGCAGGACCGGCAGGTCGCTTTCGATGCGGACGGAAAAGACGCCCATGACGTCGGGCCGGTCGGGATAGTAGGTGATCTTGCGGAAACCCTCCGCCTCGCACTGGGTGCAGTACATGCCGTTCGACATGTAAAGTCCTTCCAGCGCCGTATTTTGCGCCGGTGCAATCTCAACCTCGGCCTCCCACACGAAGGGTCTGTCAGGTACATCGCAGGTCAGCCCCTGAGCCGTGATCGTGGGTGAAACCGCAACCCCGTCGATGCGGGCGTCGATCAACTCGAGATCCTCGCCGTGCAGCATGAAGGGTTGCTGCGGGGCATCGGGATCAGGACGAAAGGCGATGCGCGCCAGGACGCGCGTAGCGTCCGGCGAAAGGCGAAATGTGAGTGCAACACTTTCCACCAGCCAGCGCGGAGCCATATAGTCCGACAGATGAACTGTTTGTGCGGTGTCTTTCATGGGGAAACCTTGTTGGGGTGCTGTGTGTTGAAGTCACGGTAATGAGGTGCACGCAGCACCACAAGCGACGGCCCTGACCGAAAGAATTGGAGAACACGATGTCCGCACCGAAAACCGATGTTGAAAAGCAGGAGAAACAGCACCGCGGCCCCCTGCGGGGTATGGCCGGCGTTGTCGGTTTTGCCCTGTTCCTGCTGGTCATCCTTGTGATCTGGATCAGCTTCAACGGGAATGAGCCTGAAGGTGCCGAAACGCAGATCGACGGCCGCACCGGGATCGAAGAACCTGCGGCGATCGAGTGATCCATGCCGCGGATGCGCAGGAAGGCGGACTTGCCGACCAAGATCTGCGCGGTCTGCGGCAGACCATTTACCTGGCGCAAGGCGTGGGCCAAGGTCTGGGACGAGGTCCGCTATTGCTCTGACCGCTGCCGCGCCGCAAAAGGCGGCGCAAAGCCTCGCTGAACTGGTCATAATTTCTGACCAGAACTAGACAGTCGCGCAGCGATAAGCTAGCACTCCCGCGACAAGTCAGGAGGGTCGAGAGATGGCAGAGCGGATCAACAAGGCGGGATTGCAGGTTGCACCCGTATTGGCGAACTTCATCGAGGATCAGGCGCTGCCTGGCACGGGCGTCAGCGCCGAGGCATTCTGGACCGGTTTTGCCGATCTCGTGGAAACCTTTGGGCCGCGCGGGCGCGAACTGTTGGCCAAGCGCGAGGACCTTCAGGCCCGCATCGACGGCTGGCACCGGGATCACCGGGGGCAGGACACCTCGGATGCCGACTATCAGGCTTTCCTGCGCGAAATCGGATACCTGGTCCCGGACGGCCCGGATTTCGCCATTCAGACCGCCAGCGTCGATCCCGAGATTGCAAAAGTTCCCGGCCCGCAGCTTGTCGTACCGATCATGAACGCCCGCTTTGCGCTGAATGCCGCGAATGCGCGATGGGGCAGCCTGTATGACGCGCTTTACGGCACCGACGCGCTGGGCGACCTGCCGCAGGGCAAGGGCTATGATGCCGACCGGGGTGCCCGTGCCATTGCCTGGGGGCGCACCCATCTGGACAAGGTGGCCCCCCTGGCGCACGGGTCCTGGGCCGACGTCGACAGGTTGAGCGTCGATGACGGCATGCTGTCGCCGCAGCTGGCCGATCAAGGGCAATTCGCGGGCTACATGGGTGCCGGCGATGCGCTGACGATCCTGTTGCGCGTCAACGGCTTGCTGATCGAGATTGAGGTCGATCCGAAATCGGACATCGGCGCGCAGGACCGCGCGGGGATCAGCGACATCCGTCTTGAATCCGCCATATCGACGATCATGGACTGCGAGGATTCCGTCGCGGCCGTCGACGCCGACGACAAGGTGCTGGCCTATGCCAACTGGCTGGGCCTGATGCGCGGCGACCTCGAGGAATCCGTCACCAAGGGCGGTCAGACCTTTACCCGCGCGCTGCACGGCGACCGCAATTTCACTACACCCGAAGGCCACGACATGACGGTCAAGGGTCGGTCGCTGATGCTGATCCGCAACGTCGGCCACCTGATGACCAACCCCGCCGTGCTGGACCGTGAGGGCCGCGAGGTTGGAGAAGGTCTGCTGGACGCCATCTGCACCGTGATGATCGCGATGCACGACCTTCGGAAAACCTCCGGCATCCGCAATTCCGTGGCGGGGTCCGTCTATGTGGTGAAGCCCAAGATGCATGGCCCCGAGGAAGTCGCCTTCGCCGAAGACATCTTTACCGCCGTGGAAAAGGTGCTGGGATTGCCTGCCAACACGGTCAAGCTGGGCATCATGGACGAAGAACGCCGCACCTCTGCGAACCTGCGGGAATGTATCCGCGCCGCGCAGCACCGGGTCGCGTTCATCAATACGGGGTTCCTTGACCGGACGGGGGACGAGATCCACACCAGCATCGAAGCCGGGCCGATGATCCCGAAAGGCGAGATGAAGAATGCCGCCTGGATCAAGGCCTATGAGGATCGCAACGTCGATATCGGGCTGGCCTGCGGGTTGCAGGGCAGGGCGCAGATCGGCAAGGGCATGTGGGCCATGCCGGACCTGATGGAAAGGATGCTGGCCGAAAAGACCAACCATCCGAATGCAGGTGCGAACTGCGCTTGGGTGCCGTCACCGACCGCCGCCACCCTGCACGCCACGCATTACCACCAGATCGACGTTCTGGCGCGGCAGGCAGAGCTGAAGCAGGCCGGCCCGCGCGGCACACTGGACGATCTGCTGACGATCCCCGTCGCCCGAGGTCAGAACTGGTCCGAGGATCAGATCACCGCAGAGCTTGAGAACAACGCGCAGGGCATCCTCGGTTATGTCGTGCGCTGGGTCGATCAGGGTGTCGGCTGTTCCAAGGTGCCCGACATCCACGACGTGCAGCTGATGGAGGACCGGGCGACCTGCCGGATTTCCTCTCAGGCCTTGGCGAACTGGCTGCTGCACGGCGTGATGTCCGAGGATCGCATGATGGAGGTCATGCAGAAGATGGCCGCCGTGGTGGATCAGCAGAACGCCGGTGACGCAGCCTATGTGCCGATGGCGCCCGCCTTCGACGGACCGGCATTCAAGGCGGCCTGCGATCTCGTCTTCAAGGGGCGCACGCAGCCGTCGGGCTATACCGAACCGCTGCTGCACGCCTACCGCGCCAAAGCCAAAGCCACCTGAGAGGAAGACCATGACCGAGATCACCGCCGCACAGGCCCGCACGATCATAGACGCCGCGACCGCCAAGGGCGAAGAGACGGGCTTCAAGCCGCTCTCCGTCGTCGTGCTGGATGCGGGCGGCCATGTGAAGGCCTTTGCCCGCGCCGACGGGGCCGCCCCCGGTCGCTTCGGCATCGCCCACGGCAAGGCCTACGGGGCCGTCATGCTGGGGATGCCCGGCAGCGCCCAGATGGCGCGGGCCGAGGCGCAGCCCTACTTCATGGCCGCCGTGAACGGCGTCTATGGCGGGCAGGTCGTGCCGGTGCCGGGCGGCGTGCTGGTCAAGGCGGATGGTGTCGTGATCGGTGCCGTCGGCGTCACCGGCGACACCTCGGACAACGATGTCGTGGCCGCGATGGCGGGCCTTGCCGCCGCCGGGTTGGAGGGCGAGGCCTGAGCTGCCGAAAAACCCGGCAGGCGGGTCGTGTTTCAGAAAATCTTGACGGAAACTGTGGCAGGATCGCAGCCGGTGCCCCTGCGCAGGTGCGCTGTGCAGGGCTGAACCTAGGCAATCCGAGGCAAATGGGTTAATCAGGCACCATTCCCGCAGGAAGGAACCTGATCCTTGTCCCGTCCCGTCATCGGCATCATCGGCAACAGCCACCTGATCAACGACAGCTACTACGTGCAGGCCGCCGGCGACATGAACATGGCCGCCGTGCGCGACGTGTGCTGCGGATTGCCCGTCATCATCCCGGCCGATCCCGCGATGGTCTCGGTGGATGATCTGATCTGCGCCTGCGACGGCATCATCCTGCCCGGCGGTCGCCCCAATGTGCATCCGGAGGAATATGGCGAGGCCGAGACCGAGGCGCATGGTGCCTTCGACCGCAACCGCGACCGTCTTGCCCTGCCGCTGATCCGCGCCTGCGTGGACGCAGGCCTGCCGATCCTGGGCATCTGTCGCGGTTTTCAAGAGATGAACGTGGCCTTTGGCGGGTCGCTGCATCCGGAGATCCGCGATCTGCCCGGCCGCGACAACCACCGCATGCCCCCCGACGGCACGATCGAAGAGAAATTCGCGATGCGCCACACCATCACCTTTACAGAAGGCGGCGTGTTCCACCGCCTGATGGGTTCGCGCGAGGTCTTGACGAATTCGCTGCACGGGCAGGGGATCAAGGTCGCGGGCGACCGCATCGTGATCGACGGCACGGCGCCCGACAGCACGCCAGAGGCGATCCACATCGAAGGTGCCCCCGGCTTTGCGCTCGGCGTGCAATGGCACCCGGAATACAACGCGGGCATGGACATGGTTTCTCGCCCGTTGTTCGCAGCCTTCGGGCAAGCGGCGGCGGCGTGGGCGCAGGGCAAGCGCCTACCTGCGCGCAAGATCGCCTGAAGCCGGGACTGCGGCCTCGCCGGCGCACTGAATTTTTTCCGCTTCTCGACGT
>NZ_JBMERN010000123.1:0-11335 GCF_049310965.1 Loktanella sp. DJP18
CATCGGCAACGGGGTGGAGCTGATGTCGCTGACCGGCGGAGGCGACGCCAGCGCCGAAATGGCGCTGATCGTCGATTCGGTGCAGAACGCCAGCGCGCGCATCCGGTTCTTTCGTATCGCGTTCGGTGCCGCACCCACCGGTCAGGCCTTTCCCCGGCGCGAGGTGCTGAAGGTTCTGTCGGACATGGCAGCGGGCGGACGGATCAGTTACGACTGGCAATGCCTGGGCGACGCCAGCCGCGCTGACGTGCGCACCTGCTTTCTTCTGTTCATGTGCTTCGAGACGGCGATGATCCACGGCGGCGACATTACCGTGATCCGCGACGCCACCCACTGGACCTTGACCGCGACGGCGGACCTTCTGCGATTCGACGACGGGCTGTGGAACGGGCTGGACGGCGGCACCGTCGTCTCGACCTCGCCTGCGCAGGTCCAGTTCGCGCTGCTGCCGCAGGTGATGCAAGGCACGGGCGATGTGCTGCGCATCCAGCGCAGCGACACGTCTCTGGTCGCGACCTTTGGACCGGCCTAGGGCCGGATCGTCCCGTCACCGGTCACGAGGTACTTGAAGCTGGTCAGCTGCTCGGCGCCCACAGGGCCGCGCGCGTGCAGCTTGCCCGTGGCAATCCCGATCTCGGCCCCCATGCCGAATTCGCCTCCATCGGCAAATTGGGTGGAGGCGTTGCGCAGCAGGATCGCGGAATCGAGCTGACGAAAGAAACGGTCGGCTGTGGCATCGTCCTCGGTCAGGATCGCCTCGGTATGGTTGGACCCGTAGCGGCGGATATGCGCGATGGCCGCGTCCACGCCGTCCACGATCCGGACCGCGATGATCATGTCGAGGAATTCGTGTCCGAAATCGGCCTCTGTCGCAGCCACGGTGCCATCGATGCGCGCATCGCCATCCGCCCGGACCTCGACCCCGGCGGCCAGCAGATCGCGGATGAGGACCGATCCGTGCCGGTTCCAGAACGCCCGGTCGATCAGCAGACATTCGGCAGAGCCACAGATCCCGGTGCGTCGCGTCTTCGCGTTCAGCACGACGGCGCGGGACTTGTCCAGATCCGCCGCACCGTCGACGTAGACGTGACAGATGCCTTCGAGGTGGGCAAAGACTGGCACGCGCGCTTCGCGCTGCACGAGGCCGACAAGGCCCTTGCCACCGCGCGGCACGATCACGTCGATATGGTCGACCGCGTGCAGCATCGCCGTGACTTCGGCCCGGTCGCGTGTCGGCACAAGCTGGATCGCGGCGTCGGGCAAGCCGGCGGCGCGCAGACCGGTGACCAGCGCCGCGTGGATCGCGGTCGAGGAATTGAACCCTTCCGACCCACCGCGCAGGATCACGGCATTGCCGGATTTCAGGCACAACGCCCCGGCGTCGGCGGTCACATTGGGACGGCTTTCGTAGATCACGCCGATGACGCCGATCGGCGTGCGGACCCGTTCGATGTGCAGTCCGTTGGGCCGATCCCAGGCGGTAATGACAGCACCCACCGGATCGTCCTGTGACGCCACGGCGCGCAGGCCATCGGCCATGGCCTGAATCCGGCCATCGTCCAGCATCAGACGGTCCATCATCGCGGGCGACAAACCCGTGTCGCGGCCGTAGTCCATGTCCTTTGCATTGGCGGACAGGATCGCGGCGCGAGTGTCCCAGATCGCATCGGCAGCCGCATTCAGGGCAAGGGTCTTGGTCGCCCCGTCGGCCGTCGCCAGTTCCTGTGCGGCGGCGCGGGCGGCGCGCCCCATGGCGGTCATCGTGTCGGTCATGCGGGTCTCCCGTCCTAAAGAACCATGTCGTCGCGGTGGATCAGCGCAGGGCGCCCCTTGTATCCCAAGATCGCAGCGGCATCGGCGCTGCGGTGCCCCTTGATCTGCACCGCCTCGGCGCTGTTGTAGTTCGTCAGCCCGAGGCCAAGCGCGGCCCCGTCCGGCCCCGTTATCGCGACCGGATCGCCCCGCTCGAACGTCCCGGTCACGACCGCGACACCTGCGGGCAGCAGGCTTTTTCCACCGTGCAGCGCGACCACGGCACCGGCATCGACGGCAAAGATGCCGCGCGGCTTCATCGCGGCGATCCAGCGCTTGCGGGCCGCCTGCGGTGTGGTCTGGGCGGTAAACCATGTCGCGCGCGCCTCGTTCTGCAACGCTGACAATGGGTTCTGTGGCGATCCTAACGTGATGCACAAAGCACAGCCCGCCTCGGTCGCGACACGCGCCGCCATGACCTTGGTCTTCATCCCGCCTTTTGAAAGGCCGGAAACGGCATCGCCCGCCATTGCAAAGATGGCCGGCGTGATCTGCGGCACAGTCGGAATGTGCCGGGCCGCGGCGTCGGTCTGCGGGTTGGCCGTATACAGCCCGTCGACGTCGGACAACAGGATCAGCTGATCGGCACCGACCGTCACGGCCACCTGCGCCGCGAGCCGGTCATTGTCGCCATAGCGGATTTCGTCCGTCGCGATGGTGTCGTTTTCGTTCACAATCGGAACCACGCCAAGGGACAACAAGGTCTCCATCGTGGCGCGGGAATTCAGGTAGCGCCTGCGGTTCGTGGAATCGTCAAGCGTCACAAGTACTTGTGCGGTGACGATGCCTAGCGGGTCCAGCACGTCCTGATAGGCCCGCGCAAGCTGGATCTGACCGACGGCGGCGGCGGCCTGCGACTGCTCCAGCGGCAATTCACCCCGCCCAAGGCCCAGAACGCCCCGCCCCAGCGCGATGGACCCGCTCGACACGAGGATTACGTCGGTGCCTCGCGCCCGGATCTGTGCAACGTCTTCGGCCAGCGAGGCAAGCCAATCGGCACGCAAGGCCCCCGTGTCGCGGTCCACCAGCAGGGCAGACCCGATCTTGACCACCAGACGCCGGGCGTCGGTCAGGGTTGCCATGGCTCGTCCTCGACGGGTGCCGCCGTCGCCACGCGGTCGCGCAGACGGCCTTCGTCGATCTCGGCCCGCAGCGCGCGCAGGACATCGGTGACGCCTTCGCCGGTGACACCGGACATCAGCATGACGGGGCCACCGATGCTGGCCTCCATCTCGTCCTTCAGGAAGGCGCGTTCCTCCGCGTCCAGCGCATCAATCTTGTTCAGAACCGTGATGCGCGGTTTGTCGGCAAGGTCGCCGCCGTAAGCCTCGAGTTCCTGCACGATGGTCGCGCAGTCCTGCATCGGATCGCCGGACGTGCCGTCGACAAGATGCAGCAGCACGTTGCAGCGTTCGACATGGCCCAGGAACATGTCGCCCAGACCCCGCCCCTCGCTGGCGCCTTCGATCAGACCGGGAATGTCGGCCACGACGAATTCGACGTTGTCCACACCGACGACGCCAAGGTTCGGCACGAGGGTCGTGAAGGGGTAGTCCGCAATCTTGGGTCGCGCGTTCGAGGTCGCGGCGAGGAACGTCGATTTGCCCGCATTCGGCATGCCAAGAAGACCTGCGTCCGCGATCAGTTTCAGCCGCAGCCAGATCGTGCGTTCCACGCCTTCCTGCCCGGGATTGGCGCGGCGAGGTGCCTGATTGGTGGCGGATTTGAAGTGCAGATTGCCCCAGCCGCCATTGCCGCCGCGCGCCAGAACCACGGTCTGACCCACTTCGGTCAGGTCGGCGATGACGGTTTCCTCGTCCTCGTCGATGATCTCGGTCCCGACCGGCAGGCGCAGGATGATGTCGTCGCCAGACGCGCCGGTCATCTGCTGGCCCATGCCGTGCTGGCCGGATTGCGCAAAGAAGTGCTGCTGATAGCGGAAATCGATCAGCGTGTTCAGCCCGTCCACCGCGACCGCGATGACCGACCCGCCGTTGCCGCCGTCGCCGCCGTTCGGGCCACCGTATTCGATGAACTTCTCGCGCCGGAACGACACGCAGCCCGCACCGCCGCCGCCGGACCGGATATACACTTTGCACAGGTCGAGGAATTTCATCGGTTCGGCTTTCGGACAGTTAAGCGGCGCTGTTACGTCAGTCTGCAAACATTCTCAAGCCGGGATGGCGTTTCACAGCCCTGTCTTGAGCATGTAGGTCCATGTCGGCACCAAGGCACCGCGCGCGACGGACCAGGCTTCGGCGTCGCCGATGTAGTCGAAGCCGCAGTTCGTCAGCACGCGGGCGGAACCGGGGCTGTCCTGAAAGGCTTCGGCGAAATACTCGCGCGCGCGGTGCGGGTTGTGCGACAGCAGCGTTCGCACCGCCTCGGTCGCAAAACCGACATTCCAGAAGGCGGGGGCCACCCAGTAGAAGACTTCGGATTGGGCGCGGTCCATATGGGCAAGCGAGATCAGGCCCAGCACTTCGGCGTGGCCAGTGCAGGACCCGTCGAGGACCCAGATATCCTCTACCCGGTCCGGATGGGACGCGCGGGCGATCATCGCATCGATGGTTCCGGGCGGCAGCGGATGCGGAATGGCGCGCGTCGCGCGTGCAAGCTTGGGATCGCCAGCATACATGGAAATCAGGCCAACGTCCGCGGTGCGCAGCGGACGCAGGGTGAAACGGTCAGAGACATAGGTCTCCTGTGACGTCACCGGTGACTGGATCATGGGTTTCGCTCCTCCTCAAAACCGATGATGCGCCCCTTGGGTTGCAGGGGGCGCGAAATAGAAAAGGGGGACCGGCCTGCGCCGATCCCCCTTGCAATGTCGGGCGTTCGGCTTACTCGGCGGCCTCGGCCACCGGCAGGACGGAAATGAAGGTGCGACCCTTCAGGCCCTTGTGGAACTGCACGTTGCCTTCGACGGTCGCAAAGATCGTGTGATCCTTGCCCATGCCGACGCCGTTGCCCGGCCACATCTTGGTGCCGCGCTGACGCATGATGATGTTGCCCGGAATGACGACTTCGCCACCGAACTTCTTCACGCCAAGACGACGACCGGCTGAGTCGCGTCCGTTACGGGATGAACCGCCTGCTTTTTTGTGTGCCATGTGTCGGTCTCCTTACTTCGAAAGTTCTTTGGCTTGCTCGATCCAGCCTTCACGCTCGATCCGGCCCTTGAAGTTCAGCTTTTCGCCAAACTCCTCGATGTCGGCATCGGTCCAGGCCGCGATCTGGGCGAAGGTGGTGATGCCTTCGGCATGCAGCTTCTTCTCCAACGCGGGGCCAACGCCCGACAGCTGCTTGAGGTCGTCACTGCCCGAGGCCTCGGCGGCTTTCGGGGCGGCGGTTTTCTTGTCGGCCTTAGCCGGCTTCTCGTCAGCGGTGCGGGTCGCGGCATAGGCCGCGGCGGCACCGGCGGCGGCCATCGCCACGGCTCCGGTCGCAAAGGCCATGCCACGGCCGGACATGGCGGCGCGGATACCGGATTTGTCGGCACCGGATTCCAGGATGTCGCCGATACGCACCAGCGTCAGCTGCTGACGGTGACCCTTCTTGCGCTGCGACCCGTGCTTGCGCCGACGCTTGACGAAGTTGATCGTCTTCGGGCCCTTGATCTGGTCGATCACGGTGGCCTTGACGCCAGCGCCTTCGACCAGCGGTGCGCCGATCGTGTCGCCGACCATCAGGACATCGTTGAACTGGATTTCGTCGCCGGCTTGTGCATCCAGCTTTTCGACACGCAGCACATCGCCCGACTGGACGCGGTATTGCTTGCCACCGGTCTTGAGAACCGCAAACATAGGTCTTTCCTTTTGTCTTTCGCGTCGGTCAGGTCCCCGATCAAGGGCGTTTGCGGCCAAAGCCACCCGTCAACAGCGCGCCCGTGGGCGAATTCATGTATAGGTCCCGACAAGTGACTTGCCGAGATGGCGGCTTATCTGACCAACTGACCGTCAAGTCAACCCCTTAGAACAAGGCTCACTCATGCGTTTTGCCCTACCCTGCCTCATCCTGCTCGGTGCCTGCACCGGCGAGAATCCGTTTACCGGTGTCACCTCGGCGCTTACCGCGCCCGACAATCAGCGCGGTGCCGTCGAAGTCGCGGTGAAGTCCGAATTTCCCGCGATCATGGCGCAGATCGATGCGGGCGGCGGTCCGGCGCTGACCGCGGCCTTCGACGCGGCGGGGGTGCCATCAGAGGATCGCCCTGCCCGCATCATCCAGTTGCAACGCGACGCGGGACTGTATGATGCCAACCCCGGCGCGCTGACGCAGGCGCTGCTGGTCTGGGGCGGCTCTCAGATGTCCTGACCGGCCATGTATTCCGCAGACGCCCGCCCCAACTGCCGGCTGATCGTCACGAACATCTGATCGAAGGCGTCGAACATCGCGGCATTCAGCTGCTGGCCCGGTTCCGTCGCCGAGAAATCGATGTAGGCCTGCAGTTCGTCGTCGCTCAGCGGCTGGTAGGCCATCATCAGAAAGCCGTAGACCCATTCGGTCGTATTCTGGCGGATCTGCGGTTCCTGATCGTTTACGTCCGTCAGGACCTGATCCTCGGTCAGCTCCGCGTCGAACGCGCCGCCATCCTGCAAACCCATGTAGAAGGCAAAATTCGCGTTCATCGCGCCGACGACATTGGTGTCGATCAGATCGTTCGTCTCGACAAAGCGGGTGACAAGTTGCGACCGGGGCGTGTCCGCCTCCAACGCCACACCGGCGGACTGCTTGGCCGCCTCGTCCACGGCATCGTCCAGCAGGGCGCGGCGCGCCGAGGTTTCAAGCGTGATGATCTCTGCACCCAGATCGGACGTGAAAAAGGCCAGCATGGCGTCGACGTCGTTGCCCGCGAGTGCCGCATCCAGTGCGGCCGCCGCGCCGTCGCGCATACGGTCGAGATCGTAGATATCGCTGACAGTCTCGTCCCACTTGGCGTTTGTCGTCGTTGACAAGAGGTCGGTCGCGATCTCGTCTCCGTAGGCCAGCCCTTCCTCGCGCATGATGGCGATCATGTCGGGCAGGCCGAGCGCATCGAACAGGGCTGCCGTCTTTTCGGCATCCGTGGTCTGGGCCTGCGCCAGCGGAACGAGGGCAATCAGCGCGAGGGGCGCAAGGAAAGCGGTGCGGATGGCGTGCAGCATGGGGCGTCCTTCGAGCAGGGTCGCCACTTGATAGGGGGTGATGCGGGATAATCCAAGCACGCCTGCGACCTGCGCACGACAAAGTCAGCGCCGCCGTCCGCAGGGGGTTGCGATTTGCTTTGGCGCGTTCTAAATCCCGCCTACTAAGACCCCCGCGCGGAGAGGTGACGGAGTGGTCGAACGTGGCGGTCTCGAAAACCGTTGAGCCTGCAAGGGTTCCCAGGGTTCGAATCCCTGTCTCTCCGCCACAGACCCTTGCAATCATTGTATTATTTTTATGATTTTTGGCTCTACCCCACATCTTACCCCACATAGTTAAAACGCTTGAACGAAAGCCAATGTCCGGTTTTCCTTCCTTTGCGTAGTGTTCCGATATGTCAAACGTCAGCAGTCTTGAATTTTTTGTCACACCACTGACCCAAGCCTTAGATCATTGTCTGCCTGCCTCAAGGCTTTGTTGCAAAAGAGCCGCCAGCGGTCCAACATTTGCGGGATGAAACTACAGCTTCAAATTCCACAGGCGTGTATTTGCCGTGCTGAAGGCTAAAAATATCGGACGAACCTTTTGCAGACGAATGACAAATTCAGATGGAGCCGTCGCAGCGCGGTGAAAGGCGGTCTTTTACTTGCTGTCTCCCTCGTGAAATCGACTGCGGGTTATGCTGGCAGTCATTTGCCGACAAACCGATCAATCCTTTGGTCGACCTGGAAATCCAGATTTCTGTCGGGTGATGGCCGCGTGATTGATGAGCAGAATGGCGGCATCAGTCACTCGGAAGGTCAGGGATATGGTGCGTTGCTTGCGCAGGCCAACGGGGATCGAGATGCCTTCGATCGCATCGAAAACTGGACCCGGGCGAATCTGCTAGTCCGGCAAGATCACCTGATGGCATGGCGCTGGCACACGGGGCGGGGCGTCGCACGTCACGATTGGCAGAATGCCACCGATGGCGATCTGTTCCGCGCTTGGGCGCTACTGCGTGCAAGGCGCGATTCACAGTGGAACGTCAACGGGGACGATGTTGCCAACATCGTCCGGGATATCGCGTCACTTTGCATCCAGCCCGACCCGCGAGAGGCAATCGCCCCGCTTTTGACGCCGGGCGCAGAGGCACGGTCCTATGAACAAGGGATCCTGATCAATCCGTCATACATCATGCCACGGGCCCTGCGCGAGCTTGGGTTCGTGGCAGACCAGCCCAGCCTGATTGCAGCAGCAGACCATGGCGAACAGGTGTTGTCGGAGCTTGCAGCCATCGGGCCTGTGCCTGACTGGATCCTCGTGACGCGCAATGGCTTCGCAACTGCGACAGAGTCGGGGCGCAGTTCGGGCTATGATGCGCTGCGCGTCCCACTATTCCTGATATGGTCAGACAATTTCGACCATCCTGGGGTCGCACGTGCGGCCGCGACCTTTGCGACGGCAGGCATCCCGGGTCATGTGGCTGTCGTGACGCGTCCGGATGGCGGACTGGCGGCGCAAAGTGATCAGCGGGGATACCTTGCGATTGCCGGCCTCGCGACTTGCGCGCCGCTTGGCGTCTTGCGCGACGATTTGAATGGTCAATCATATTACCCCGCGACATTGCAACTTCTGTCAGAAGTTGCGGCAAGAGAATCGAGGGACTGCCGGACCTGAAGGGTGCGGCAGCCAAAATTCTAGCATTGTCAGCGCCGCTTCCACAGCAAAGTTTCGACACAAATTCCCCCTATCGAGAACAGGGCTATCGCGTTTGGAAATTTGAGCGCGAAGAGGGCGAACGGAGCGTGAACTTTTGGGCTCTCTCGCTGCGTTCGTGGTCAGTTTTCGATGATTTTCGACCTCTACGTGACGAGACATACCCAAACGCGATTCCCCTGCTATCGAGAAGGGGACTTGTAGGCGGCCAAAGGTGTCATCATGAAATACAAACGTTTTGTGCTGGGTGCTGTGGCCATCATCGTTGCCCTGTGGATCATCGTCGGAGAGCAGATGGCGGGCGCGAGTGCCGATGCCTTCATCAACGCGCGCTTGGTGACTGTCCGCAGTGATGTCTCAGGCCGGATCGACATGGAACGTCGCGCCCTTGGTGCGAAAGTTGGGCAGGGCGAAGTTCTGGCCTCGGTGACCGATCCGCTGGTCGACATTATTCGCCTGAACGATCTGATAATGGAGGGGGACTTTCTATTGTCAGAATTGTCGCGTCTGACTGCGTATCAGACCGCGACGCAAGAAATTTTAGGCAAACTAGAGAAGAGATCTGCGATCTTTTCGCGACATCGCATGGAAGAGATCACGATCATGCTTGATCACGCTCGAGACCGCCTTGCGCTGATTGAACTATCAGGGGAGAGCGAGGCGGAGAGTGATGCGGCCTTAGAATCCTTCGGTGCCCCCGCCAATGCATTGCCAGCTGAGCCGCGCATTCCCGGCCTCGCGCTTGATCACGCCAGAGAGCGTGTGGCAGTTCTGGAAGTTGCCTTAAGCGCGGCACAGGCAGGCGTATTTTTGGGGGGTGGCTACAACGATGCACCTAACGCCGAGCAGCGCGCTGTGGAAATGCGAAGCGAGATGGCTGCCACGAACACGTCCATCGCAGATGTCGAAGCCCGACAATTGGCTGTCGCCTCCCGTATTGGTCGCGAGAGACAACGCGTAAACGGTTTAACAGGGGGCAATATTGCTGCGCCGGTCAACGGCTTATTATGGGAGGTTCTGGCTGCCGACCAGGAACGTGTCGAACGGGGTGACCCGGTGTTCCGGATGGTCGACTGTGGGTCCGTAATGGTCAGCCTGTCGGTCAGCGAGAGGATCTACAATACCTTGACGATCGGTCAGCCCGCCAAATTTCGGCCCGCAGGTAGGAACCGGATCTTTGACGCAACTGTGTCGCGCTTGGCGGGTGCAGGTGCTGCGACAATCTATCGGAACCTTGCAGTCGCCCCCAGCCCGAAACATCTTGAACGCTACGATGTGACCCTGTTGGTGGCCGGTATCGCGAATGATCCGGATCTATCCTGCGCCATCGGTCGCACCGGTCGTGCGTTCTTTGAACGCCGCCCACTTGATGGCGTGCGTGGGCTTTTTTGATCACATGTATTATCCCAATATGACAGAGGTTGAGACCAGCGCTGCGCTGCTGCTGTTATTGTTCGGTTGCGGGACCATTCTCCCCCTCATATTGGACCGAACCAACACTTGGCACCGGTCTTTTATATTAACAATCGCAGGTCTTCTCGCTCTGCGCTATGCATTCTGGCGCGCCACGCAAACTATTGCACCATTCGGCTTCACTTTCGATATGCTCGCAAGCTGGTCACTGTTGGCATTTGAAATGCTGGCATTGGCTGGATCAATGAGCGCTTTCGTTATCATGTCGCGCGTCACACAACGTAGTGACGAGGCCACGCGCCACGCAAGGTGGTGGGGCGATAAAAGTCCCCGGGTTGCCATTCTTATTGCAACGTACAACGAGACGCTAGATGTCCTCGAACGCACGGTTATCGGTGCCAAGTCTTTGCGGCACGATAACAAGGAAGTCGTCATTCTGGACGACGGGCGGCGGGACTGGCTGCAGGACTATTGTGCCAAACAAGGTGTCCGCTATGTCCGACGCCCGGACAACAAGGGATCGAAGGCGGGCAACATCAACTACACTCTTGGTCTTCTCGCAAAGGATCCGGTGCAGCCGGATTTCATAGCGGTGCTGGATGCGGACTTTGTGCCGCACCGAGGGTTCATCTCACGCTCCATGGCGTTGTTTCACGACCCAAAAGTGGGTCTGGTCCAAACGCCACAGCACTTTTTTAACGCGGATCCAATCCAGCACAACCTTGGGCTCAGTGGGTCCTACCCCGACGAACAAAGGTTCTTTTTTGACCACATGCAGCCATGTCGGGATGGCTGGGGGATTGCATTCTGCTGCGGCACGTCGTCGATGGCGCGCTGGTCCGCGATACAAGACATCGGTGGATTTTCGACAGAAAGTATCACCGAAGACTTCATGCTGACCCTGACGTTACAGAATGCGGGCTGGGCCAGTGTCTATCTGGCAGAGCCACTGACAGAGGGTCTGGCCCCCGAAGGATTGAAGGAATACGTGACGCAACGCGCGCGCTGGTGCCTTGGCCTGATGCAGATCGCGCGATCGAACCTTGGTCCCTTTGGTAAAAATAATCTTCGGTTTCGGGACAGATGGAGCGTCGCGGACTCTGTGTTCTACTGGCTGACGACCTTTCCGTTTCGGATTGCCTCTTTCGTTTATCCGCTGCTGTACTGGTTCGGAAACATCACGGTCGTGAACGCAACTCTACCGGATGTTATTGGATATTTTGGCGCTTATTATGTTTGGATTCTGATTGTCCTGAACCTGCTAAGTCGGGGTATGGTTGTCCCC
>NZ_JBMERN010000124.1:0-10720 GCF_049310965.1 Loktanella sp. DJP18
CGCTGCGAAATCCTTCAACACCGGCCTCATCAGCATCCGGCCAGGGCTATCAGGTTTTGAAATTTGAGCGTGAAGAGGGCGAACGGAGCGTGAACTTTTGAGCTCTCTCGCTGCGTTCGTGGTCAGGTTTCGATGATTTTCGACCTCTACGTGACGAGACAGACCCAAACGCGATTTCCCTGAGCATCCGGCATGATGGCATTGTGATCGGGTTCTCTCGCCAGCCGTTAGACAGGAACCGGACTGGCCTTTATCTGGATACCATGCGCACTTGGATCGGAAATCGTGCTCAAGACCCTGAAGGACGAAACGGGGTTCAATCTTTCACAGCTTCAGGTATCGCCGCGCTGAACGCAGGATGGGCGGCGCAGGCGGCCCCGATGCGCGTCGGTTTAGGTATGTCGTCGAACGGTACCAGCCACCGTCCCGCGTTGTAAAGTTGTGGCGCGATGCAGATGTCGGCGAGCGACGGGTGCGCACCGATGCTGAAATAGCCGTCGGTCTCCGGCAACAGCGCCTCACACGCCCGCAGTCCTCGCAGGATGAAGTGGCGCATCCAGTCCGTCCGCACCGGCTCTGCCTGAACTACCAGGGCGATAACCTGTTCGACCACCGATGGATTGCAGATCGGATGGGTGTCCATTGCGATCACATAGCTGATTTGTCGTACCAGTGCGCGCGTGGCGGCATCACCAGGCAGCAGCCCTAACCCTTGCGTCTCGTTTAGATATTCAATGATGGCCAGCGACTGTGTCAGGCGCAGGCCGCCGATGTCCAGCACAGGCACAAAGCCTTGTGGGTTGCGCACGGAATGGGCCGCGCTGCCCTGTTCGCCCGCCAGCAGATCCACTGGAACCGTCCGATAGGCAATTCCTGCAAGGTTCAGCGCGATGCGTACGCGGTAGCTAGCGGATGACCGCCAGTAGTCCCATAGCACCACATCCATGGCGTCACTTCCGCGCGGGCAGGATCGTGCCGGTACAGTGGCCAAAGCCAACACGGTAGCCATCCCCCAGTGCATGTCCGGTCAGCGTCAGCGTGTCACCATCCTCAATGAACGTGCGTGCTCCACCATCAGCCAAAGTGATCGGGTTCTTGCCGCCCCATGTCATTTCTAGCATCGAGCCATAGCTGTGCGGGTCCGGGCCAGAGATCGTTCCTGAGCCCAGCAGATCGCCAGTCCGCATCGCGCAGCCAGACGACGCGTGATGCGCCAGTTGCTGGGCCGCGGAATAATACAGCTCTTGCATGTTGGTGCGGCTGATCCGGGTAGGCGCACCGCCCGGGGCTGCCATATCAACGGTCAGCGTCAGATCGTAAAGCCCCGGCGCATTCTCGGCTAGATAAGGCAGCAGCGCGACCTCTCTCGAAGGGGTCGGTTTGGCAAAGGGGGCGAGCGCCGCCGCCGTGACGATCCACGGGCTGATCGAGGTGGCAAACGCCTTGGCCTGAAAGGGACCAAGCGGCTGGTATTCCCACGCTTGGATATCTCGTGCGGACCAGTCGTTCAGCAGAACGTAGCCAAAGATCATCTCTTGCGCCTGCGCCACGCTCAGCGTGTCGCCCATCGATGACGGTGTGCCAACGATCGCACCCATCTCCAACTCGATATCCAGCCTTTTGCAGGGGCCGAAACTGGGCGTATCCGCATCGAGCGCCTTGGTCTGACCGTTCGGGCGAACGATGTCGGTGCCGGATACAACGACTGTCGAGGCGCGACCGTTATAACCGATGGGGATGTGCAACCAGTTCGGCGGCAAGGCATTCTCTCGACCGCGAAACATGGTGCCTACATTAGTGGCGTGCTGCTTGCTGGCATAAAAATCAGTGTACTCCGCGACCCGGAGCGGCAGATGCAAAGTCGCATCTGCCACAGGGTGTAGCATGGATGATAGCTCCTCCTCTTGGCTTGACCCTTCCTGTAGCAGGTCAGTCAGGGTATTACGGAAGTCGGCCCAGACTTGCGGGCCGGCCGCCATCACCGGGTTCCAAATCCCCTGCCCTAGCAGATCCGTCGTGCCGGTCAGCCCGGCCGCTTCTGCCGCGGCGACGTCAAGAATCATGTCTCCGATCGCCACTCCGCAGCGCGGATCGGTGCCGCCAGTCGAGAAGACGCCGTAGGGCAAATTATTCAGCGGGAAATCAGTCTCGGCGCTGTTGGCGCATTTCACCCAGCTTTGCATATAACCCATCACTTCACCCCCGGCGTACCGTCGAACTTCTTGTCCAGACCGTCCCAGCAGTCGACGTAGTCATCCTGCAACGGTGCCTCTTTCGCCGCGAATTCCGTCAGATGTTGAGGAAATCGCGTCTCGAACATGAAGGACATAGTGTTTTCTAGCTTCTGTGGCTTGAGATCGGCGTTCGAAGCCGCCTCGAACGCCGCGCGGTCCGGGCCGTGGGGCAGCATGCAGTTGTGAAGGCTCATGCCGCCCGGGACGAAGCCCTTGGGTTTTGCATCGTACTGGCCGTGAATGTTGCCCATCAGTTCGGACATGACATTTTTGTGGTACCAAGGCGGTCGAAAGGTGTCTTCGGCCACGTTCCAGCGGTCGCGGAACAGAACGAAGTCAATATTTGCCGTGCCCTCGACGCCGGACGGCGCGGTCAGCACGGTGTAGATCGACGGGTCCGGGTGATCGAACAGGATCGCGCCAACCGGGCAGTAGGTGCACAGGTCGTATTTCACTGGCGCGTAGTTGCCGTGCCAGGCCACGACGTCCAGTGGGCTGTGGTCGATCCGGCAAGCATGAAACTGGCCGCACCATTTCACAGTCAGTGTCGACGGCGCATCGCGGTCTTCGAAGGCGGCGACGGGCGTCTTGAAGTCACGCTTGTTGGCCATGCAATTGGCCCCGATCGGGCCCCGGCCCGGCAGCACGAATTTCTGACCGTAATTCTCGCAGACAAAGCCCCGTGCGGGACCTTCCAGCACTTCGACCCGGTAGACAAGGCCGCGCGGGATGATCGCAATTTCCTGCGGGGCAACGTCGATGATCCCTAGTTCGGTCGCGAACCGCAGCCGCCCGTCCTGCGGCACCACCAGCAGTTCACTGTCGGCGGAATAGAAATACGCATCCGTCATTGACTGCGTGACAAGATAGATGTGCGACGCCATGCCGGTCTGGGTGTTCACGTCCCCTGCCGTCGTCATCGTGCGCATGCCCGTCAGCCAGGTTAGGTCGGTGTCGCCATGCGGCAGGGGATCCCAGCGATATTGCCCCAGACTGGTCACGTCGTCGATGATATGCGGCGCGCTTTTCCAGTGCGGCAGATCGATGCGGGAAAACCGCCCTTGGTGCCGCACGGACGGGCGGATGCGATAACACCACGTACGTTCGTTCTGATGCCCAGGCGCAGTGAAGGCCGTACCGGACAATTGCTCGCCATAAAGCCCATAGTTCACCTTCTGCGGGCTGTTCATCCCCTGGGGCAGGGCATCCGGCAACGCCTCCGTCTCGAAATCGTTGCCAAAGCCCGACATGTAGCGCGGCTCTGTCTGCGATAGTCTTGCGTCAGTCATTCTAGTTCCTCCGTCAGCTTGTCCCCAGCGGTAATAGTTGTATTTGTAACTAACAACACGTTTCCCGAGGTTTCCGTTGACCGACATCCCGCAATTTCAACTTGCCAATTTCCTGCCCTATCTTTTGAACCAGTCGGCAGAGATCGTCGGTCAGGACTTCAGCCGCGTCTACAGGAACCGCTACGGCATGCTGCGGACAGAGTGGCGTGTTCTGGCGCACCTTGGACAGTTCGGTACGCTCAGTGCAACCGAGGTCGGCATACGTGCGCGTATCCACAAGACAAAGATCAGCCGAGCGGTCGCCGCGCTGGAAGCGAAGCGGTTTGTCCGGCGCAAAGAGGTCGCTGCGGATCGGCGGATCGCCACGCTGTCGCTGACGAAGGCCGGGCAAACGGCCTACGACGACCTGTTGCATATTGCGATGGATCATGACCGCGCCCTGATGGAACTGCTCGGGGTCGAGGAACATGCGGCATTGTTCAGGAGCCTCCGCATCCTTGCAGGCATTACAGTTTAGGGCGTTCATCCTGAATCAGCATCTCGGCCAACCTCTTGGCAGCGAGGGGCACGGCGACGGTCGCGCAATTCAGATCAAGCTCTTCCAGCGCCACCACACCGATGGAAAAAGCCGGCCCCGCAAAACCCGCGCCAGGCGGAACGACCAGGCTGGACACCCCGATCGCGCCCTTGTGCAGTTGGCCTCGGGTCAGGCTATAACCGTGGTCGCGCGCGAACCTGATGTCATCGCTGTCGTCCGCCGCCGCTGGAAGTCCTGCCAAGATCGCGATGCCGGCGGCCCCGCGCGTGATCGGATGACGGTGGCCGACGCGGTAGTGAATGGCGATTGACGAACTGCGCGGCTCTGCGGTCAGCGCGACTATACACTCCCTCCCCGAGGCCATCGACAGGAAGGCCGTGGCGCTTGTCGCTTCGGCCAGCCCTTCCAGAACCGGACGGGCAACAGTGCGCACGTTGTCCGTCGTCAGACCGCCCAGATGATAAGCACCGACCCCCAGAACGACATGCCCGCTGTCCAGACGCCGCACCATGGCATGATCCGTCAGCGTGCCCACGATCCGGTACGCATTGGCACGGGGCAGATCCAGTTGCGACGCAAGATCGCCGACCTTCAGACCGCCGGGTGACTGCGCGATCAACAAAAGCGCCGCGATGCCGCGATCGAGGGTCTGAAGCTTGCTGTTTGACATAAGGTCGGCCCTTTCTGGTCCCTTTCGGCCCCACCGCGCCCGGCCGTGGCCGGCGTGTCTGCCGCATGTTCACTATGTGGACAACTTGTATCCATATATGCAATTGTAAATCCGCAAAACGGCGATTACGCTAAGACTTGCAACATACAATCGAGGGGAGGCAAGAGGATGACACGAAGCGCCCGGACACCTGTGCCGATCTGCCCGATTCATGCGGCAGACGCGGCTTTTCCCATGGGTAATTCCTCTGATCTGGTGCGTGCGTTCGATGCGTTCGACGGACCCTATCAGGTCGACCCCGCCCAGGCGCTGCGATGGGCGCGCGATCAGAAGCCGGTCTTCTTTGCGCCAAAGCTCGGCTACTGGGTCGTGACCCGCTACGATGACGTCAAGGCGGTGTTCCGTGACAACATCCTGTTTTCCCCAAGAAACGTACTGGAAAAGATCACCCCCGCCACGCCGGAGGCGTCCGAGGTGCTGCGTGGCTACGGGTATGCAATGAACCGGACATTGGTCAACGAGGACGAGCCTGCGCATATGGAACGCCGGCGGCTGCTGCTGGAACATTTTCTGCCCGACAACCTCGAACGCCAGCAGGACATGGTGCGTCGTCTGACGCGGGACAGGATCGACGCCTTCATCGAAAGCGGGCGCGTCGATCTTGTTGACGCCATGCTTTACGAGGTGCCGCTACTGGTCGCCCTGCACTTTCTTGGCGTGCCCGAGGACGAGGTCGAGACATTGCGCACGTTCTCCCTTGCCCACTCGGTCAATACTTGGGGGAAGCCCACGGACGAAAAACAGGTGGAGGTCGCCCATGACGTCGGCCGCTTCTGGCAATATGCGGGCCACGTGATCGAACGGATGCGCGCCCAGCCAGACGGCACCGGTTGGATGCACCACACGATTCGCATGAACGCCGAACATCCCGACGTCGTGACCAACAGCTACGTCCATTCGATGATGATGGCGATCATCGTGGCCGCGCACGAGACAACGTCCCTGGCTTCTGCCAACATGTTCAGAACGTTGCTGACCCACCGCGATGCCTGGGATGACATATGCGGCAATCCCTCCCTGATACCAAACGCGGTCGAGGAATGCCTGCGCTACGCCGGCTCCATCGTCGCCTGGCGGCGCGAGACGACGGCACCAACGACATTGCAGGGCGTCGATCTGCCGGAAAGCGCAAAGCTGCTGATCGTCCAAGCGTCGGCCAATCAGGACGAACGGCATTTCGAGGCTGGTGAGACATTCGACATCTACCGCGATAATGCCGTGGATCACCTGACATTCGGCTACGGCGCGCATCAATGCATGGGTAAGAACATCGGCCGGATGGAGATGCGGATCTTTCTGGAAGAGATGACGCGCCGCCTGCCCCACCTGCAATTGGCAGAGCAGGATTTCACCTACATGCCCAACACCTCGTTCCGCGGGCCGGAGGCCCTGTGGGTCCACTGGGATCCGGCCCTCAACCCCACACGCGGCACGCCACGCCACTTTTCCGTCGGTGCGCCGGTGCGGCGCGACATCGCGCGCCGCGTCCGTGTGACCGAGGTGCGCCAAGAGGCTGATGGGGTTCTGGGCCTAACGCTTGCAGATGCACAGGGCCGCACCCTACCCCGTTGGACGGCCGGCGCGCACGTAGAGATCTGCGTCGGCGATTTCGACCGCAAATATTCGCTGTGCGGCGATCCGCAGTCAGACACATACCAGATCGCGATACGGCGCGAGGAAACGGGTCGCGGCGGGTCACGGCTGATCCACGACAGCGTGGCACCCGGCACCGAAATCCGGCTGCGTGGTCCGTCGAACCTGTTCAGGCTGGACGAAAACGCGCGCCACGTCGTTCTGATTGCGGGCGGCATCGGCATCACTCCGATCATTGCTATGGCCGACCGCCTGCGCGCCATCGGCACGCCGTACGCCTTGCATTACGCCGGGCGCAGCCGCCGGACGATGGCCTTCCTCGATCGGGCCACGCGCGATCATGGTGACACGCTAGTGTTGCACGCCACTGATGAAGATACCCCCCTCAATCTAGCTCAGATCGTCCCAGACCTCCCTGACGGTGCGCAAATATATGCCTGCGGCCCCAACCGGCTGCTAGCCGCTCTGGAGGCACTGACCGCCGATCTGCCCGACGGCACTTATCACTCTGAACATTTCAGCACCACAAACGCCCACCTCGATCCCGACAAGGAAACCGCGTTCCACGCGGACCTCACCGATTCCGGCCTGACGATCGACGTGCCCGCGGATACGACCCTGCTGGACGCGCTGCTGTCGGCAGGGATCGACATCGCCTGCGATTGCCGCGAGGGTCTTTGCGGATCCTGCGAGGTGGCGGTGGTCGAAGGTGAGGTCGACCACCGCGACGTCGTGCTATCCCGTGCGGAACGGGCGGCCAATACACGCATCATGACCTGCGTCTCGCGCGCAAGGAACGGAGGCCGGATCAAGCTTGCGCTCTGAGCCGGAACGACACGTTATTTCAAAAACAGGGAGGACCTGACATGACCTTGAAGACAACGCTTTTAACCGCCACGGCCGTTGCAACCGCATTTGCCACAGCCGCACACGCCGAAACAACGCTGAAGGTCAGTCACTATCTACCTGCTGTGCACGGCATTCACACGGACTTCATCGTGCCCTGGAGCGAAGACGTAACGGCATGTACCAACGGCGAGGTCCAGTTCGAGATATCCCCCGCCGGTACTCAGTTGGGCAACGTCGCCCGCCAGCAGGAACAGGTCGTGGCCGGCGTCGTCGATATCGCACATGGTCTTTCGGGCATCCCGCGCGGGCGCTTCCCACGCACATCGCTGATCGACATGCCATTCCTGACGGACGATGCGGGCGCGGCCAGCTATGCTCTGTGGGAGCTGTTTCCCGACTATCTCGCAGAAGAATACAAGGGCCTGAAGGTGCTGGCACTGCACGCTCACAATGGCGGCCTGATCCATACCAACGCAAATAAGGTCGAAACGATGGATGATCTGGCGGGTCTGCGCATTCGCACGCCCAGCCCAGCGGTGTCCGATATGTTGTCGTTCCTCGGCGCCGACCCGCAGGGCCTGCCCCCCGGCGACGTTTACGAAAGCCTGCAACGTGGCGTGATCGACGGCACCGTCTTCCCGTGGGACCCGGTGAAAAGCTTTGGCCTAAACGAGGTGTTGAAGTATCACCTCGACCTCGGCGCCTACACTGTCTCGTTCTTCTTCGTAATGAACCAGCGATCTTTCGACGCCCTCTCACCGGAAGCGCAGGCCTGCATCGACAAGTATTCCGGTGCCAATCTCGTGGCCAAGTTCGGCGACTGGTGGGATGCTTGGGACGCCCCTGCCCGTCAGGACGCCATCGACGCCGGCCATGAAATCACGGTGCTGTCCGACGAAGAACGCGCCAAGTGGAAAGAGGCCCTGCGGCCTATGATGCAGGCTTACCTGCAGACGGTGAAGGATGAAGGCGTGGACAACGCTGATGAGATCTATCAGGCCATGCAGGATAAGGTCGCAGAATATCAGGCCGCCCATCCGGAGTGATTCCGAGACGGCTTTGATAACGTCGTCAGCGCATACTTGTTTTGTGCTGACGGCAGCAACGTGGGGTGTGAAACGATGACACGACTGACACGGTTTGCCCGCGGCGCGGTTCAGACCCTCGCGGTACTGGGTGTTGCCGCCTACGGCATGGCGGCCTTCGTGACAGTCGCGGACGTAATCGGGCGCCGGTTTGGCTATCCAATCGCAGGCGTCGTGGACCTCGTCCAGCTTTTTGTCGTTACCGGCGCCTGGCTGGTGATGCCCTTCGCCTTTATGACCGCGGCCCACGTCAGTGTCGATTTTCTGCTTACCTCATTGCCGGCGGCCCTGATGGTGCCCCTGCGACTCTTGGCAATGACCCTGACGTTGGCACTTGTCGGAATGATGCTGTGGCAGGGTTTTCTGACCTATCAGACGCGTATTATGTACGGAGATACATCCCAACAGCTTGGCATCCCGATCGCGTGGTTCTGGTATCCTTTGCTGATTGGCTTGGCGGTCTCGCTAGTCGCGGTCCTGCTTGAATTGGCGAGCGCCCTGCTGGCGGCGAACCGCCATGGGTGATGCGGGTCTGGGCCTTCTAGGCTTCGTTGCCGCACTGGGGCTGATCGCGCTCGGCGTGCCGGTGGCCGTCTCCATGGGCGTGATAGGAACGCTGGGCTACTGGTATCTGAACGGCTGGATGGGGGTTGCCTACATCCTCGGGTCGAGCCCATTCGAGTCGATTTTCCCCTATTCGTTCTCTGTCATTCCACTCTTCGTAATGATGGGCGTCTTTGCATCTCACGCAGGCCTCTCACGGTCCCTATTCGACGTCATCAATTCCTTTATCGGTCACCGGCGAGGCGGGCTTGCCGTTACAACTGTTGGTGCAAGCGCCCTCTTCGGCGCGATCTGCGGGTCGTCATTGGCGACGGTCGCCACCATCGGCCGGGTCGCCTTGCCGGAAATGAAGCGCCACGGCTACGACGAGTCCCTCTCGACCGCCACCGTTGCCGCCGGCGGCACACTCGGCGTTCTCATCCCGCCCTCGGTCCTGCTCGTGATCTACGGCTTGCTGACTCAAAGCTCCATCGGCCAACTGTTTATCGCGGCCCTGATCCCTGGCGTGCTGGGTGCGCTGCTCTATGCCGCCGCGATCATGGTCCGCGTCCACTTCCGCCCCGACCTCGCCCCGGCGGCAGAGCGGACGGGTTGGGGCGACCGGATACGCTATCTCGGGCAAGTCTGGCAAGTCGTGGCCCTCTTCGCACTGGTCATAGGCGGCATCTACCTCGGCTTCTTTAGCCCGACAGAGGCGGCAGCGGTCGGCGCGGTCGGCGCCTTCGTCCTCGCTGTGTTCTCGGGCGAACTCACCCGCGATGCGCTCCGGGCCTCAGTCTTTGAAACGGCGGGCCTAACCGGCATGATCTTCTTCATCCTGATCGGCGCATCATTGTTCAACTTTTTCCTGGAGAACACCGGCCTGCCACAATTGCTGATCGACCAGATCCGGTCGGCAGGGCTTGGCCCGACGATGGTGATGGTCCTGATCCTGCTGTTCTACATCGTGCTGGGCTGCTTCATGGATTCCATGTCGATGATCCTGCTGACCGTTCCGCTACTCGCTCCCGTCGCGATGGAACTGGATTTTGATCTGATCTGGTTCGGCATCATCGTCGTCACCGTGGCCGAGATTGGTTTGATCACGCCCCCAATCGGCATGAACCTGTTCGTAGTTCAGGCTGCTGCGCCCGGAACTTCGCTGAGCACAGTGGTGAAGGGCATCCTGCCCTTCATTCTCGCAGATATCCTGCGCTTGATTCTGCTGGTTGCATTCCCGGCCATCGTCCTGTGGCTGCCAGGGCTGGCATTTTAATTTTGCGCAAACGCAGACATTAAACTTTTCAAGCGCCGACAGATCTCGACTAGCAATGGAATCTGCAATTGTCCAAAAAACGCACGATTGACGGAATGTTTTACGGACTGATAGGCCTTCGGTTTTGATGTTCTGATAATTTACCAGATTTGGTACAGATCGCCTCAGTGACGGGCGAGCCATGAGTACGGGTCTCATCAGCACCAGGCGTAATAGAATTGTGAACTAGGCTTCACACCAGCAGATCGACACAAAGCGAACCGAACTAATCTAGATCCAAAACCGCACCCGTTTGCACCCAATTCGCTCTCCGCCAGTGCAGGGGCAACCGTACGCGTCATTGAGATGTCGAACCTCAAGCATCACTTGGATAAGCTGGTGTGAGACCTGCCCCCGCCCTCCCGGATGCCGCGTTCAAATGTGGCGGCCGTCATTCGCGAGGGACCTTTATGGCGGTCCGCGGGTCAAGGGCGTGGCCGGAAGCCGGGCCGCGGACCGGTTGCATAAGGATTCGGTCGAGCCAGAGATCGCGTGGAGTGCGGAACTGCTCGATCCCATGCGTATTCCGGAACATCCGGCCACC
>NZ_JBMERN010000125.1:0-10578 GCF_049310965.1 Loktanella sp. DJP18
CCGCGACGAAAAGTTGGGCACGATCTCCAATAAGGACATCGACCGTCTGGCCGGCATCGACGAAAGCATCAACGAGCTTGCTGAACTGGCAAAGACCGACTCCGGCCGGGAATATCTCAACAAGGAGCACCGCGTGTCCGGCGGCGCGCTGAACCTGCTCGCCGACGACAAGATCATGGCCAGCGCTCGCGACTCCTACCTGCGCACCGTCAAGCACATGTCCGACAACGACGTGTCGCTGATCGGGCCGGAAGATTACCCGGTCGCTCTTCTGGCTTCCGGCCAGAAGCCGCCTTACCTGTTCATCCAGGGGCCAGTCGATATTTTCCGCGATGCGTCGAACGTCATTGGCGTTGTGGGCGATGGCGCCATCAAAGGTGAAAAAGCAGAACGCAATCTGGCGGCAAGCCGGATCGCGCCTGCAACATCAGCCCTGGCGACAAGCAACGCAATCGTCGCGCGTGCAGAAGGCGCGACGTCCATGGACGTCCCCGTCAATGGACCGCAAATCCTGGTGCTCAATGGCGGCCATGCTCACGCAGGACTTGCTGAGCAAATCGAAGACCGCAACGCGGTCCTCGAATCCGGTGGTGTCATCGTTTCGGCTTACCCGCCCGAAGAAGTCTCTTCATTTTACGAGCGCACAAGCCGCACGCGGGTCGGTATCTCTTCCAAGGGGAACGACAACACGACTCTACGCGCTGCCTCTATGGTTGGTGCCATGTCAGAAGCTGTCGTTGTCACCGACATCGACCGCAGCCGCACAAGCTCGCCGGCACACTCCGCCGTCGAAGCAGCGCTGAACGTGCCGAACGCACCGCGTCGCCCCGTCGTCGTCAACGCCAACGATCTCGATATCGTCCCTGGCTTCGCTGGTAACCGCGCACTCCTGATGAACCGCGGCGCGACCGCGCTCATCAAGGCAGGTTTCGGCGCACGTGACACAGAGGCACATGCGCAAGCTTTCGAAGGCAGTCGCGTCGCCATCGACCTCGGCCGTGATCCGAGCCGGGGTGTGAAGAACCTCGTGCGTCATATCCGCGGCGATGAACTCGATCTTCCCGAGCGCAAAACACAGCGCACCCAGGAAGATCAGGTCCTGTAAAAAAATCTTCCGGCGCAGGGGCGCGAAACACATCTCCTGCGCCGATCTCCTCAACATAAACGTATTAAATCGAGGCAAATAAAATGAGCAGTGCTGAACCCATCCTGGGCGCCGACCTCTACATCAAAGCGGTTGAAGCTGGCCTTCCGAAGCTCTGCAAAGAGGGCGGCGAAAACAGCTCCGTGGACGACTACGCGAACCTTGGAATGGCCACAAAGCAGATGGCGCGTTTCCTGTTCCTGAATGGCCTCGTCGAGAACGACGAGAACAAGAACCCGGTTCGCAATGACACAAATATCCGCGGTCTCACTGCGGCACAGCAAGCAGACTTCCTGCCGCTCTACGACTCAGCTGTTCGCGAAAACCAGAATGCCGCACCCCTGCTGATTGGCGAAGGCAAGCAATCCTATGTCGACTACGTGCGCCAGACGCACATCGGCAAAGATTTCGAGCTGGTCGAAACAGTCATCCGCGTCCGCGACGAAGACATGCAGGCCGTGGTCTCGGCATCCTTGAATCTTCTGGATGCGGTTCAGAAAGAGCCGGCCCACGCAGCATTTGTAAAAGGCCTCGACGGCGCTTCCACCGACGCGCTTTGGAACGTGCTTGAACAAGCGAACTACCTGATGCCAGGCGAGAACAAGGATCGCAAGGCACCTATCGGCGAGCAGTCACTGCGCGGAACACCAGAAGAGCGTGAAGCTGTCATATTCCAGGCATCGGCCATCGTAGCCAACCTGGATCTGCCTGAGAACATCAATGCAGCCGACCGGCCAACAACCTACGCATTCCTTCTTCGCAACGCGGTTCAGAGCGCACAGACTGAAGAAATCGAAGTCACTGGCTTGAACGCCTCCCCTGACATGAACTTCGACAGCGACCTGATGCGCGAAGACGCGAACTCCCTGTTCAACTTCCTCGGCGCGGCCAACCGCATGATGCAGGCTGCGAACTACGATCCGAGCCGCATCGACCACATCGTTGTTCCGGCTCACCTTGCAGAAGCAACCAGCTTCTGGCTTGATGACTGCATCGAAAAGAACATCCCCGAAGCACTCGGGTCTGGCAACTTCGAAGCACCAGGTATCGACTCGAAGTTCGGCGTCCGCATGGCTGACATGATGAAGTGGGCTAAGGAAGCGTTCGACAACGACGCTGAACTGACCAACTACACGGGCGATGATGGCGGTGAGCTGACACAGGAAGGCAAAATGCAGGATGAGGCCTGGGGTCTCGACAATGCCTTTGACTCAACTGGCGACAGCGACGGCGAAGAGGCCGGTCAAGATACCGAAGAGCTGATCGAAGACAACTCCGGAGATCGCTTCGTCGGATCAAACAAGATGGCCTCGCTCAACGAGTCAATGTCGTCAATCGTGGATCAAATCAGCTCCGAGGCCCTCGAGGGCGGTGCAATGGACAAACTGCGTCAGCACGCTGGACGCGCACAATCCGAGATGTCCGACCTCCAGTCCTCCGCAGCTGCATTCAACAGCATCGAGGATGCGATGGGTGCCGATCGCGTCGCAACGACGCCGGAAATCTCCAACCGCCTGTCAGAGACCATGTCAGTGGCGGCCTGGAACAGCATGAACCCAGCGCGTCGCAAAAGCCTGCGCGTTGCCCTCGTTCAGTCCGGACAAGGACCCTTCAGGGACTACAAGGACGCTTCGGCAGACTCAGCATCCAAAAAGATGACGCGCTTCATCGACGACAACATGCTGCTAACCGACGAGCACGGCAAGACACGACCAAACCTTCAGATGCGCAACTTCCTGCGTGATGCAAGCCAAATGCCTGTTGTTGCCAACACGAAAGCCGAAGCAGAAGCTGTCAGGGCCTATGCTGAACGCTTTGTCGCTCGAGAGGCGGAAGAGCATCGTCTGCGCCATGAGAATGACGAAAAGACACGTCTTTCCAAGCGCGACCTGATGAGCATCGAGTTTTCGGCAGAAGACGCACTGCGGATGGTCCGCGTTGCCGAGGCTTCCGGCAACAATGCGCCGGCGCTGATGACGCTTTCGAAGGATGGCTTCGCCACACTGTCGCATCCTGATGCACCGCAACTGCGGTCTCCGATGGACAAAATGACGCCGGAGATCGAAAAATCCGACAGGTCACCGCGCAAACTCGGTGGCCACATCCAGATCGAGCAGCTCAAGGCAGCCGTCCAAACCGGCGCAGAGAAGATCATCGTCCAAGTCCACGGCGAAACACCCGTTGGCGTGATCGGCAAGCTGAACGAAGTCGAAGCCCCTGCGAAGACGAAGACAAAGCGTTACGACGACGTCGTCCTGAGCTGATCGCAAGATCTCAGACCAACAAGATGAGACCCGGCACGCCCTTGTGTCGGGTCTCTGCAATTCGAGGATCAGGTCATGATATTGGCTTCGTTTCTATATGAACGAGCCAATATTCAACCTGATCCCAGGGAGTCCAAAGATGACACATCCAGCAACCATCAAAGCAGACGATGCCGGCAATCGACCGATCTACGCCGGCATGCCCTGGTCCGCATTCGGAAGCGGCGTCAAAAAGCAGTGGGTTGCCAAAAGCGAATGCACACCGATCTCCTACATCGTTCAGGAGATCGAGGATGGGCGCTGGACCGCGCGTCATGGCTTTAGAGAAGCGCCAGGGCGTCCTCACGTCGACATTGGTGCCTTTGCCTCGATGGTCATTGCCATGACGGCCTGTGAACGACACGATTACAGGTTCTGGGCCTCTGTCTCCGAACGCGCCGGATTGTCGTGCATCTTCATGGGATCACCTGACCACGTCTCCGATTTCATCTCGAACCTGGCAGAGCATGATAAAGATGATCTGCTCGACATGATTTCCGGCGGCTATGAGCTGCCTAGCGGTGCCAATTTCATGGAAAGTGCGAGCTTCTTCCAGGCCGTAAAGACCGGCCTGAAGCAGGAGAGGAACGGCAGTTTCACGGCGACAATCGCGATCGACGCAGCCGATCTTCCTATCTGGCTTTTTCAGTCTCAGCCGGGGACAAAAATGGCAATTGGCGTTGCCGATCTAGGCAACGATGATGCAGATGAATGGGCAAAACGGGCCTCAGATGCACTGAAGCGGAGCTTCGTTCTGCCTCAGGACAATGCCTTTCACGGCTGGATCGCACAGCGTTACGACCGATGGGGGATCATCGCCAGCGCCATGCAACAGACCTCTGAAGAAGTCGAGGTAGCGGTGTCTGAAACATTGCGACGCCTTATCGGTTGTCCGTCGCGCCGTGATTTTGCGACAAATCGGGACGCCATCCTGCGTCTTGAGCGCATCGACAGGGAGTTCTATCTCGATCTCTCGCGCGGCTTCACAATCGGCACAATCGCATGACATGCGAAAACGGTCCATCCCACAAGGCTTTGGTCATCATAAATCTGAAGTCCTACGCAAGCATTATTGCTGGCGAGGACGAAGATCCACTCCACGCTGATGAACGACTATCCCTCGCAAACCTGTCATGGATCTGTAATGCGGGAATGTCAGGAATTGAAAGCCTCCCTCTGGACAAAATTTGTCGGTGGACCGGTTTCATCGAAGGATGCCTTGTCGCACGAGGTCTGATCACACCCGCTCATGACAATGACGACGAAGTTCCTGATCACCCGAATGACCCCGTATCCAACGCAGCACAGAAGCTTTTTTCCAGATACCTTCCGATGGCGAAAGCCCTTCAGGAGATCATACATATTGACGGACGAGACATCACAAAGGTCTGCGAGAGATATGTAAACAAACCAGGGGCCACCTTCGACATGAACCTTGCGCTCGGATACGTTCAGGGGCTGGTCTGCATGTATGGGTTGACCACCGTAGATACTGAAAGAGACGTATCACGCCCGCTCTTTCATGAAGCCTATCGGTTGACCGAGAGCGTCATACCAGAACGCATGGAACGGTAATCGCCACCAACCCTGCGCCCGAACAAACAAACCAGGCACCCATTTCGAAAAAATCTCTCCCCAGTCGTTTTTCAGGGCGATCGAATGAACCGATCTCCACATGGACTGCTTCATGAGGGAGAAAAATGATGCTCAATATCCGATCCACCGGCTACGCGATCGCCACAACACTTGCGTTCGGCTTTGCCTTTTCCGCGTCGGCGCAGACCGACGTGAAGACGCCGAACTACTTTCCGAACAACAGCGCAGAGCTGCTCGATCTAATCAAGAACTGCGACAACGAGACCTGCATGTCATACGTATCGGGAACGATCGGTGGCATCGCCGTCTACGCCATGATCGCCGAAAAGCCGTCACCCTTCTGCGCTCGCGGAGAAGTCGGCAAGAACGACATCAGAGATGCGATCGTCGAGACGATCGAAAGCACCGATGCACTGCTGGATCAGCACCCTGCTGTCTCGATCCTGACGGCTTTCAGCCGCTACTGGCCGTGCCTGACACAGGAAGAGGTTGATGCACTTCAATCGACATCCCTCATTCCTGTGAACCCCGACCTGCTTGATCAAATGGCCGCCTCGGACAATCACGCGCTAATACTCGGCAACCCGAATGCTGAAGCAAACCGCACCATCCGCGTCTTCCACGATCCGAATTGCCCCCATTGCCGTCGCTTCCGCTCGGTCACACAGGATCTGGCTGAAAAAGGCTGGAAGGTCATCATCTACCCGGTCGCCACCACCGCGGAAGAGAGTGCCGGATATGGCGCTGTGGAAATCGCCCTGCGTGACCAGCATCCAGCAGCGGCAAAGGCGCTCTATTTCAACGACCCCGAAGGCACGGCCGATATCACTCTGGCCATGAAGGTTGCTGAGACCCAGGGCGTTCCCACGAAGGACATCCTCACTTCGATCGCCCGCGCTGGTGCATACACCTCAGTCGAGGAAAACACCCAGATGTTCTTCGACATGGGCGCAAAGGGAACGCCAACCTGGATCATCGGATCGTCCCTTTACAGTGGATACCTGAACGCAGATGCGATTGAGGAGATTGGCGCAAGCTTTGAAGGTGAAGAAGAGCTCATCGATGCTGTTCCCATCGATACTCCGGCAGACGCACCAGTCGACGCGCCCGTCGAAGCGCCGGTGGAGTAAACTTCATGAAACTTACAATCCAGAGCACCGACCTCGAAGCTGTCCTCACCGCAGCCTGCGCCGTATCGAAATCGCCTGACGCTATCCAGATCATCGCGGAGCGTATCGGCGAGGCCTTGAGCGAAGTCGGCCCAGACACCGAAGAGCGTCCGGCCGAAATGGGCCAGATCCGCGTCATTGCGTTCAACGAGAACATCGTATCCGAATGGCGCCGACCCGCAGAAATCAAGATGGCGGGATCTGTCGCCATCATCCCAGGCGGTCTCGACCGCCTGGTAAAGGCCTCGAAAAACTCTGATGCAAGCTTCAGCCTCGAGACCGTGCAAACCGACAATGAAATGTCCCTGCGGCTGTCCACGTCCCGTAGCGCCCACGAATTCCCAGCAGAGTCAGAAGCTGTATTCGATCGGATCGTCCCGGGTCACACAAACGGAAAGCGCGCTGACCTTGGCGCATTTGCACGCGCGATCGAAGTAGCACGCGTGGCAGCAGCGCATCGTGGCGATGCGGCTGGGGCGAAAATCTCGATGACAGGCATCCATATCCATCGTCGCGCTGGAATGATCGACATCGTCGCAACGGACGGAAAACGCCTCGCTATCACGACACTGCGCGAAGACACCATTGGTGCCGTCAGCCTTGGTGAGGCCGCCGACAAGGGCGTTACAATCCCGGCCGAGGCAATCAACATGATGACGTCGATGCTTGGTAGCGGGCCGGCGCACGTCGAGGTCGTGGAAAACAATATCATCGTTGAAGGTCCAGATGGCTCTGTCTCCATCCGGATGATCGACGCCCCATACCCTCCCTACTCCACCCTCCTCGGCCTGAAGACCACGCAGCGCATCATCCTGTCGAAAAGCATGCTGGACGTCGCACTGCAACGCAGCTCTGTCAGTTTGGCGAAAGACAAACGAACCGTTGCCGTGAAGATGAGTCGTGGGGAAGACGGTGTCTTCATTACTTCTGCCGTTGCCGGTCAGAGCTCATCTGAATGCGTATCCGATGAGCCTGGCGACGAAGTCGCTGTGGGATTCGACGCAAGCTACATGATGGCAGCGATTTCCGTCTTCCCGAAGTCCAATATCGCAATCGACTTCACGGATGTATCGACGCCGATCCTCGTGACTTCGAGCAGCATGCCTGAAATCACGATGCTCGTCATGCCCTGCAAGATAAACTGAAGAAAAGCGGCACCCAGACTTACATTCCGGGCGCCGCGTCAAGACACATAACTGGAATAATCATGACTCGCCTTCGCGCCATCATCGTCGCATCGCTTTTGCTTGGCGCAACCATCCTCATGCCGTCGCAACAAGCAAACGCGCAAATGTCCGGCGCGGCAGCCGGACCGGAGGGTGGATCTGAAGCTGCGCCATCTACAGACGCACCGTCAAGAGACCCTTACGGCCGTGAAACGCCAAGAGGGCTCATGTTCGGATACCTTCAGGCAGTCCTCGCAAGGGACTACGAACTGGCTGGCGAATATCTACTTCTGCCCCAATCGAGTGAGCTGTTCCGCATCGCACGCGGCGCAAAACTGGCGCAGGATCTCAACACACTCCTGGATCGCGCGGGCTCCCTGAACGACAACTGGACGATATCTGCACAGACAGAGGGCCACCTGACCGACGGTCAGAAAGAAGGCTTCGACTCACTGGGGCAAATCGACGTCGGCGGAACATCAGCCTCCTTGCTTGCGGAGCGCACAAAACTGCCGGATGGACGCCAGATTTGGCAAATATCAAGCCAGACTGTAGCCCAAATCTCAGACCTTCTCGCCCTGAGTTCACACAGCTTCGTTGACCGTATCACCCCCGGACCGTGGTTCGATGTCAGGGTCTTCTCGATCAGACTGGGTCAAATCATCTATGCGGCGGGAGCCATGGCATTACTCGTCGGGATCTCCTCACTACTTTTACAGACCATGTGGCGTATTTTCGATCGCATCGCGTCTCGCCATGGTCATCAGGCGCTCCTCGCGACACTCAAGGCCGCACATAAACCGATCGGCATGATCCTGGCAGCTGCGTTGATACTGCCGACACTCGAAGCATCAGGCGTATCGGTCGTCCTCAGGGGTTACCTGTCTCCTGTTATCGATATCCTGATCTGGATTTCACTTGCCTTGGTCGCACTCGCCTTGGTTGATGGCATAGCAGCCGGTATCATTGGCAGGGCACAGGCCCGCGGGCAACAGGGGTCCGTATCCTTCCTCCAGCTTGGCCTGCGCGCAGCCAAAATCGCCGTCGTCTTCACTGCAATCCTGTTCACGCTTTCAGCGCTGGGAGTTGATCTGACAGCCGGTCTTGCAGCATTGGGTATCGGTGGCATCGCTATCGCATTGGGTTCTCAGAAAACAATCGAGCACTTTGTTGGCTCACTGACTGTTGTCGCTGACGGCGTTGTCAGGATTGGGGACTTCTGTCGGTTCGGCACCCTCCTTGGCACTGTCGAGGACATCGGTATCAGATCGACGAGGATCAGAACGCTCGAGCGGACGCTTGTTACGGTCCCAAATGGCGTCTTCTCGTCATCGGAGATAGAGAACTACACCTCTCGCGACAAATTCCTATTCCGCCACTGGATTGCTCTTAATCCAAAGTCGACCCGGGAACAGATCATCTACTGCCTTGAAGCGATCCGAGAAACACTGGCAGATGAACCCCAGGTCGACCCCGATCCTGCGCGGGTTAGACTTGTGGATATGCTCAATGCAACGCCGCGCATTGAGGTCTTCGCCTACGTCCTGGCGGCTGATCAGAATGACTTCCTTATGCACCAGGAAAACCTTATCCTGCGTATCATGAGTGACATCGAAAACAGTGGAACATGGATCGGCGCACCAATGCAGGACTTACGCATATCATCCACGCCACCGCAAAGCCCTGTCACACCAATGCGCCGGCAGCCGGATAACCAGGATCAGCTATCTCTGTTCGATTGAGACATTGCCGGTCCCACCAAGGCATCGCACCATGACCTGAACAGCGTCGTTCTTGCCAGGTTGGCACCTGTCTGCGTAAGATTCTTCAAACTCCTGGAGAATGACATCATGGATAGACTGGTTGAAAAAGGCGGACGCACGCATCTCATTGAAGGCATGCTCGCAAGCCAGCCAGAAATTGGAACGATGCCCGGGGGCGCGTCCTTTGCAACATGCATGATCAGGACATCTGGCATCGTGGGCGATGGCGAGGCGTCGCAGAACACAACATGGTCCGTCGTCGTCCATCGCCTGCCAGCCGTAGAGCAAATGAAGGCCGCACGGCCAGGCGACCTTCTTGAGATACATGGTGTGGTCGCAGAATCGAAGATCGTAGTCCCGCGGACCAACGGACGCATCGACATCCTCCTGACGGATTGAGAGTTCACACAGCACGCGAAAATGCAGACCCGCGGCGCTCTTTGAGCGCCGTTTTCATTTCAGATTCCCTGAAAGAAGCCAATCTTACAAGTATTGCGGATCACATCCGCCGTGGGCCCTCACATGAGGCCCACGGCGATGCGTCCGTTGGGAGAAAAACGACAAGAGCCGCGGCCGGGTGACAGTTCCCAGGTAGCAGCAATAGACAGGATGACCCGATGAACAAGATGATCACGAAAGACGATATCGACGCCGCCTTCGGTAGCGTGAAACCGAAGATCAGCGATGTGACGGAGGGCCTGAACCCAAAGCAAAAACTTGCAGTTGAGACAACCGAAGGTCCGCTCCGCATTCTAGCAGGCGCGGGCACGGGCAAAACGACCGTCCTGATCCGTCGGATCGCGAATATCATCAAGAAGGGCTTGGCCCGGCCGGAAGAAATCCTTGCAATCACATTCACCCGTAAGGCGGCTGGCGAAATCCGCGAGCGCCTGGGCCACATGCTTGGCGACGATGTGGCGCGGCGCGTGTCCGTGGGCAACTTCCACTCCATCTCGTCAGAAATGTTGCGCCGGCATGCCCAGCGTATCGACCTGACCCAGCGCTTCAACGTGCTCGATGACGCAGGTCAGCGCGACGTCATCGCAGAACTTGCGATGAAACTCGGCCTTCTGTCCTCCAAGAAGGACAAAAACACGATCATGAACTACCTCAACCAGATCGCCTCGTGGAAAGAGGATGGTCTTGATGTGGAGCAGATCAAGGCTGCTGATGACCTCTGCGAGATCTCAACAGGGCCGATGGCTGACGACCACGACTTCCTGATCTGCGCCAGCAAGATCTTCGAGGCCTACCAGATGGAGCTTCAATCCCACCGATGGTGCGACTTCGCTGACCTGGTCCTGAACATGGTCCGTATCTTCCGCGCATGCCCTGACGTCCGCGACCTCGAGGCCGGCCGCTACCGCTATATCATGGTCGACGAGTTCCAGGACACCAGTCCCGTCCAGAACCAGTGGGTCGCCTGGATGGCGCGCG
>NZ_JBMERN010000126.1:0-10573 GCF_049310965.1 Loktanella sp. DJP18
TGATCGACACTGAACTGATACCAGGCGCAGGGTGGTGCTGCCCCGCACCACGGGCGTTCGTCCCGGACATAACTCCAGAGCCGGGCCGTTTTGGTCTTTGTTGTGTTGGCGCGCACCTGCAGCTTTACAGGGGTATCGTCTGCAAACAGGGCGGGCCCCGCCCGGACCAGTTTGCCGATGTATTCGGCCAGAGGCTCCAGCAGAGACGTTGTGCGCCCGACCCAGTCGCTGAGCGTGGAGCGGTGCAAATCAATCCCTTCGCGGGGGTAGATCTTGCACTGCCGCTCAAGCGGCAAGTGATCACAATATTTGCCGATCAGCATGTGCGCCACGAGGCCGGGCCCGGGCCGCCCACGTTCGATCAGGCGCGAGGGCAACGGGGCCTGAGCAAAGGCTTCACAGCAGGTGCAGGCCATGCGGGGACGGATGATGCGGCGCACCACGAAGTGACCGGGGATATAATCCAGCTCTTGGGTGATATCCTCGCCCACCTGACGCAGGGTGCCGCCGCATCCAGCACATGCCTCACCGGGCGACAGGACCTCATCCTGCCGATCGAGATGATCTGGCAGCGGCTTGCGGCTGTGCTGGCGCTTGTTGGGTGGGGCCTCTTCATCTCCAGCCGACTGCCCGGTGAGTTGATCCGCTGCAGCCTGCGCGATCTCGTCATCTTCCGACAGATCCAGCGCCAGTTGGTCTATGCCCTCTGACTTCGCGCCAAAGCGTGCCTTGCGATGGCCGTGAAGCTCGGCTTTCAGCTTCTCGATCTGGTAGGCCTGAGACTGGATATGCTGGAGCATTTGCTCGCTGACAGAGCGCAGCTCGTCAGGGTCTTCAGGCAGGGATTTGAAGGCATCCAGCATAGGACAACCTATACCAGATTGCCCCATGGCAGGGAACGTAAAACAGCGTCAGAACCCATGTTTTGTTGGGATTTATCCCTATCCCGCGACCAGTGGTCGCCAGGTTTTTTGTGGGGTCCTCCAGTCGATTCCTTCGAGCAACATCGACACTTGTGATGGGCTCAGGCTGACTTTGCCTTCCTTGGCAGCAGGCCAGACAAACCGACCCCGTTCCAGCCGTTTTGTAAACAGGCAGGCCCCCTGAGTATCCCACCAGATGATCTTCAAAAGATCACCCCGGCGACCACGGAAGACAAACATGTGGCCCGAATATGGATCCTCGGCCAAAACCTGTTCAGCCTGTGCCGCCAGCGTATTGAAACCGCGCCGCATGTCCGTGACGCCGGCGGCCAGCCAAACCCGCGTGTTGCTTGGCACGGGGATCATTGCGTCAGCCCCGCGACCATCGCCACGATCGCCGACAGCGCGGTGGGACCCTCCACCAAAATGCGCCGGCCATCCGACAACGTGATGTCAATGCGCTGCGCGGCGAAAGGGTGGCCCGGAGCTGGCGAAGAAGGCTCCGCCATCGGCACCGTCGCGCCGCCCGTGATCTCGATCGGGAAAAACGTCGCAGCTTCCGGCCCGGCGACTTCTGTCACCTCAACCTCTGGCGCAAATTGAGGATCGCGCAGCCACGTATGGATCAGGTTGGTGTTCATCGCATAGCGCCGCGCCACCTGAGCAACTGACACGCCCGGCACGCGCGCCTGCGTGCAGATCAGCAGCTTCTCTTCATCTGACCAGAACCGCCGCTTCTGACCCTTCTTCCCCGCCATCACTCACCACAAGATGTCCATTATCGATGATGGACATCTAGCAGACACTCCATCCAGTCGTCAGAGCGGGACAACCGGACGGATACTTTCTATATGGGGCGTTCGAAGTATGGACGCAAGCACTGCACGGCAGGGTATCGCGCAGCGATGTCCCGAGAGTGGATGCATCCATGATCAGCCAGATGAAGCGCTTGGAGGACGAGAACCGCCGGCTGAAGCGCATGTTTGCCAATCTGAGCATGCAGGCTGATCTTTTGAAGGAAGTCTTTGCAAAAAAGTGACTGGGCCGTCTCAGCGTTGCGAGATGGCAGCCAAGGCAGTGAAACATCGAGGGGTCAGCATCGCACTCGCGTGCCAAGCGTTCAGTGTCAGCGAGACGTGGTATCGTTACAGTCCGTTGCTCAGCGTGCGTATTCCGGAACATCCGCCCACCTATTCCGACAACATGCGCCCACTTGTTCCGGGGTATTCGCCCACCTGTGACGCGTTGCCGTGAGGCAGCGTGTTTTGGGTGGTAACCGCTCCGTTGTGACCGCCTGCCTGATTTCCGGATGCTTTGCTAAGAGACGTACTTAACGACGTCCTTTGCGACGTGTCTTAGGTGGGGTCGGCGATGCGTGGTGAGATACTTGGGTTTGAGCGTCGGCGGCGCTGGAGCGATGAGGAGAAGCTCAGGATCGTCATGTCGCTGGGCTGCGATGAGGCGACGGTCACGCAGGTGGCGCAGCGCCACGAGATCATGCGGCAGCAAATCTATGCCTGGCGTCACGAGATGAAGCAGAAGGGGCTGTGGTCACCGGATGGTGGTGCACTCTTTCTTCCTTTCGATATTTCCACGTATGACGTTCCCGCCACCGCGGATTGAACCGCGCCGGGTTTTTTGGAGACTTGAAACCTGAGAAGGATGAGAGTCATGGAAAAGAGTAAGGTGGCCAACCGCTATTCACCGGATGTCCGTGCCCGCGCGGTGCGGATGGTGCTGGAACATCACGGCCTTGGAGGCGGTGATGATGCGGCCATCCTTCAGCGTGATGCCGGTGGCGCGCCCGGTTGTATGGTTGATCGCGGTGACGGGGGAATCGCAAATGACGCGTCCGCCACGGGATTCGATGAGCGACACCATAGAGCGGGTCACGGTATCCGCGCCGCCCTGACCCAGTACCATTCCAAAGGCTTGGCCGGCCATTGCTTCGAGATAGGGAAAGACCGCACCGCCCGCGATGTCGGGGGCGAAATCCAGGTGCATACCCCAAGCGGCCAGCGTGGCCTTGATATGGTCGCTCTCAAACGTCTGGTCGAGCCATGCGCGCGGCGATTGAACCAGAAACTGCGCCAGATCCAGTGCGCCGCCGGTGCCGCGTTTGCGCAGGATCTTCCAGCCTAAAGATGTAAATGCACGCAAAGTCATCGGCGCGCCAAGAACTGCAAAGATCGATTCAGCCTGCGCCGGGAACATTTCGGTCAATTGCGCCCATGCGGCGGCATCGGCATGGGAAAAGGCGGCAACGCGTTCTGTGGTCAGGGCGGCATCGGCTGAGACGCCAAACCATTTGCCATCGGGAAACACAGAGGCGAAGGGATGTGATGTCGGGGCAAAGGCAAGGCCGTGCTTGGCCAAATCGTTGGCGTTTTCTGTGTGAAAGGCTGATCCGGCAAAGAGTGACAGATTCATTGCAGCCCAGTCATGGCGAAAACCCGGCAGGGTATATTCGCCTGTTTTGACAGCACCGCCCGCTGTGTCCGCCTGCTCATAGACAGCCACCCGCCAGCCGCGTTTTGCCAGATGGCTGGCACACGCCAGACTGTTATGCCCCGCGCCTATAAATACGGCATCCCAACTGTCTTTCATGCGGCTCCCTATGCGTTCTGCTGCATAGATAATTGCAAATGCATATTACGGTGTCTACAGTTTCGTGACAAACATCGCGGAATCGATGCCGCGTGAGGAACAGGGAGATTAAAATGAATGCATCCGAAAATCTGACTATTTTTGCCGGCATGCTGGCATCCGGCGGTGTAGCGGTTGTTGATTGCTCCGGCGTGTTGGGGCCGGACACGCCCATCTTGCAGCTGCCGCCGGCCTTTGCGAAAAACACGCCCAAGGTCGAGATTCACAAGATCTCGGAATATGACAATGACGGCCCGTTTTTTGCGTGGAACTGGATGGTGCTGGGGGAGCATTCGGGTACCCATTTTGATGCGCCGCACCACTGGATCACCGGTAAGGATTATCCGGATGGGTTCACTGACTCGCTGGATGTGCAGCGGCTGGTGGCGCCGGTCAATGTGATCGACTGTTCTGCCCAAAGCGCTGAGGACGAGGATTTTTTGCTGACCGCTGCGCATATCAAGGCGTGGGAGCAAGAGCACGGAGAGATCGGGCAGAATGAATGGGTTGTGATGCGCACCGACTGGGACAAGCGTGTGGATGATGAGGACAAGTTCCTGAATGCGGATGAGACCGGCCCGCACAGCCCCGGACCGACACCGGATGCGATCGAATATCTGTTATCCAAGGGCATTGTGGGCTGGGGCACGCAGTGCATCGGGACGGATGCGGGGCAGGCAGGTGGGATGGAGCCGCCTTATCCGGCGCATAACATGCTGCACCGCAACAACTGTTTCGGTTTGGCATCGCTGGCCAATCTGGACAAACTGCCCGCCAAGGGCGCTATCCTGATCGCGGCCCCTCTGAAGATCCAGCGTGGCACTGGATCACCGATCCGCGCGCTGGCGCTGGTTGCCAAGGGCTGATTGCTGTGGCGGCGCTGGATCATGTGATCGTCGGCTCGGGCATCAATGCACTGGTTGCTGCGGCGATGCTGGCGCGCAAAGGCGACAAGGTTCTCGTGCTGGAGCGCGAGGACCGGATCGGCGGTTGCATGGCCACTGCCGAGATCACCGTGCCGGGCTTTCATCACGATGTGATGGCTGCCACATTTGTGCTGTTTCTGACCGGACCGGCGCATGCGGCGCTTGGCGAGGATCTGGCCAAATACGGGTTGGAGTTTTGCCACTCGCCGCACCCTACGGCCGTGCTGCGCCCGAATGGCCGTGCGCTGGTCTATAGCATGGAGCGCGATGCCAATGCCGCCACCTTCAATGCGCTGTCGCCGGGTGATGGTGACCAGATCCGTGCGGATATCAGCGGCGTGGAGCAGAATGCTGAGTTTCTTTTCTCGCTGCTGGGTCAACCGCTATGGTCGCGCGGCACCGCGCTGCTTTTGGCCAAGCAGGTTTGGAAGCGCGGGTTGAACAATACCAAAGCATGGTTCGGTCAGGCGCTGGAGCCTGCGCGCGGCTGGCTGGAAACACGCTATGCCTCTGCGGATGTACAGGCACTTTGGGCGCCTTGGGTGTTGCATGTAGGGCTGACCCCTGAGGCGAGTTATGGTGGCCATATGGTGCAGGTGATTGCCTTTGCGCTGGAAGCTGCGGGCGCGCCGGTTGTAAAAGGCGGATCAGCGCAGGCAGCGCAGGCATTTCGCGCATTGATCGAGGCGCATGGCGGAGATATCCGCACAGGTGAGGATGTTAAGCGCATTGTTATCGTGGATGGTAAGGCTGTTGGCGTCGAGACTGCATCGGGCCAGGTGATCCATGCAAAAACCGTGATCGCCAGCACCGCGCCCGGCCAGCTTTATGATGTGTTGCTGCAAGAACAACACAGCCCTGAAAACCCCAAAAAGTTCCGCCACGGGCGCGGAAATTTCCAACTGCATTACGCCTTTGATGCCCCGATTGACTGGGCGAGCGAGGGGTTGGACGATGTCGCCCTGATCCATCTAGCTGATGGGATTGATTCCGTATCGCGATCCTCCAATGAGGCCGAGCGCGGGATGTTGCCCGCCGTGCCGACCATCTGTGTGGGTCAGCCGCACCGACTGGATTCAAGCAGGTGCCCGCAGGGCAAGGCGGTGTTGTGGCTACAAATCCCCGATGCGCCGCGCGTGATCAAGGGTGATGCCGCGGGCGTTATAGAAACGCACAGTGCATGGACGGATAACATGCGCGAAGCCTTTGCCGACCGGATCGAGGCGATCCTGCGCAATCACATCCGCAATTTTGACGCGGCCAAGTTGGCGCGCCGGGCTTATTCGCCAGCCGATATGGAGGCGATGAACATCAATCTGGTGGGCGGTGACCCTTATGGCGGTGCCTGCGCGATGGACCAGTTCTTTGTCTGGCGGCCCTTTGGGGGGCAGGTAAACAATGCCACGCCGGTCAAGGGGCTTTACCATATCGGGGCGTCCACCCATCCCGGTCCGGGATTGGGCGGCGGATCGGGGCTGAACGTGGCGAGGGAGTTGGGCGCATGACCAAGCAAGACAGCGTGTCCGCACCATTGCCTCGTTTGGGTGAGATGGGGATGGAAAACTATGCGCCCTATCTGATGAACCGGATCATGGCGCGCTATAATGCTGCGCTGAAAGAAGAGATGGCGGCGCTTGGGCTGACCACGCCGCAGATGCGCGCCTTGGCGGTTCTGTCCGTGGTCAACGGCATTCTGATCCGCGAACTGGCGGTCTATGCTGTGGTGCCGCAAAGCACTTTGAGCCGCGCCCTTGATGCGCTGGTGCGTGACGGTCTGATCCGCCGAGAGACGGATGCAAGCGACAGCCGTGCCGTGCAGGTGTTTATCACCGATATGGGCCGCGAGGCCAATGACCGGCTGTGGCCACACATGGCACAGGCCAATGCGGCCATGTTCTGGGGCATCCCGGACGAGGAAAGAAGCGGTTTTACCCGCACCCTGCAAACGATGATGCGCAACATTCGCAAGCACAATTTCTAAGGACAGATCATGGCAGAAAGATCATTCAAAGCAGAAGTCGAACACCTGCGCAAAGGTGAGGGTGAAACGTTTACCGGCGAAGGTATTCTAGCGATTACCAAGGCACTGTTGGAATGCGGTGTCGGCTATGTCGGTGGCTATCAGGGCGCGCCGATTTCGCATCTGATGGATGTTCTGGCCGATGCCGAGGATCTGATGGGCGAACTGGGTGTACGCTTCGAGGCGAATGCCTCTGAGGCGGCGGCGGCAGCGATGCTGGCGGCCTCGGTGCATTATCCCATTCGCGGGGCGGTGACGTTTAAGGGGCCTGTCGGGGTCAATGTGGCGTCTGACGCGCTGGCCAATCTGTGCTCGTCCGGCGTGAACGGTGGCGCGTTGATTATTGTGGGCGAGGATTACGGCGAGGGATCGTCAATTATGCAAGAGCGTAGCCACGGCTTTGCGATGAAGTCACAGTTCTGGATGCTTGACCCGCGGCCGAACTTGCCCAGCATCGTCAAGGCCGTCAAGGACGGCTTTGAGTTGTCAGAGGCGTCGAACACGCCGGTGATGTTGATGATGCGGATAAGGTCGTGCCACGTCACCGGCAGCTTTGCCACCCGCGACAACAAGCGCCCGCCGCTGACCGTCTATGACGCCGTGGCCAACCCTCAGAGCGATTTTAACCGCGTTGTTCTGCCGCCTATGAGCTACCTGCATGAGCAGGACAAAATAAACTTGCGTTGGCCTGCCGCTGAGAAATTTGTCACGGATAACAAGCTGAACGAGATGTTCGGGCCTGAAAAGGATGATCTGGGCATCATCGTGCAGGGTGGCATGTATAACGGTTTGATCCGTGCGCTGCAGCGGTTGGGGCTAGCTGGAATTGACGGCACAACCGATATTCCGATTTACGTTTTGAACGTCACCTATCCCATCGTGCGTTCGGAATTTGAAGGGTTCTGTGAGGGCAAATCCCATGTGATGATCGTGGAGGAAGGCCAGCCCGACCATATCGAGCAGCAGTTGGGCAGTTTTCTTTACCGTTCGGGGGGCACGACCAAGCTGTACGGCAAGGACGTACTGCCGATGGCAGGGGAATATACCGGGCAGGTGATGCTGGACGGGATCACCGCCTTTTTGAAGGCCGCCGCTCCTGCGATGCTGCCGGGTCATGTGCGCGCACCGAATATGGATGCGCCAAAGATCCCTGATCTGAGCAAGACAGTTCCGATGCGCCCGCCGGGGTTTTGCACAGGGTGCCCGGAACGTCCGATCTTTGCGGCGATGAAGCTGACCGAACAGGAGCTGGGTAAGCACCAGATTACCGGCGATATCGGCTGCCATCTGTTCGGCTCGTTGCCGCCGTTTGAAATTGGCGGTGCGACGATGGGCTACGGGCTGGGTCCGGCGGCCAATGCGGCCTTTGATGGCGGCGGTGAGAAACGCGCCATTTCGATCCTTGGCGATGGCGGGTTCTGGCATAACGGGCTGAGCAGTTCGATCGGCAATATGGTGTTCAACAAGTCGGATTCGGTCGCGGTTATTGTGGATAACTACTATTCCGCCGCAACCGGCGGGCAGGATGTGATGTCCTCGCGTGCCAAGAATGAGACCAAATCTACGAATAACCCGATCTCGAAGGCGCTGAAAGGTGTGGGTGTCGAATGGGTGCGACAGGTGGATCACACCTATGACGTGACCAAGATGCGCGACGTGCTGCGTGAGGCGCTGACCACCGGCCACAAGGGGCCAAAGGTGATCGTGGCGTCATCTGAATGTATGCTGAACAAACAGCGCCGCGAAAAGCCGCTGCGCGCCAAGGCGATCAAGGAAGGGCGGCGCGTGGATGAGCCACGTTTCGGGGTGGATGCGGATGTTTGCACCGGCGATCACGCCTGCATGCGGCTGTCGGGCTGTCCGTCACTGTCGCTGAAGGTGTTAGATGATCCGTTGCGTGACGATCCCGTGGCGGCGATTGATCAAACCTGTGTGGGCTGTGGCAACTGCGGCGAGGTGGCCGATGCCGCAGTCCTGTGCCCGTCCTTCTATCAGGCGGATGTGGTGTATAACCCGGGCAAGTTTGAAGCGTGGCGCGCTGGAGTGCGGCGCAAGGTGATTGGCTGGTTGCAACAGCGGCGCGATGCGCGGCGGTTGCGCCTTGACGGGATAGCGGCATGAATTTTGTACTTCCTTCCCGGAATGCGGACACGCAGGCAGGTACGATCCTAAAGCTGGCAATCATGGCGGTCGGTGGACAGGGCGGCGGGGTTCTGGGGTCGTGGATCGAGGCGACAGCGCGCGCGCAGGGCTACGTGTGCCAGACCACGTCGGTGGCAGGGGTCGCGCAGCGCACCGGCTCGACCATCTATTACATCGAAATGGCCCCTGCGGGCACACGCGCGCCGGTGTTTGCGCTGGCGCCGTCTGCTGGTGACGTGGATGTCATGCTCGCGGCCGAGATGATGGAGGTGGGCCGTGCCGTGATGCGCGGTTTCGTTACCCCGGATCGGACAACGCTGATCGGCTCGACCCATCGTGCGCTGGCGGTCAGCGAAAAGACAGTGCCCGGTGATGGCATTGCCAACACACCCGAGGTTTACGCCGCCGCCGAACTGGCTGCGCAGCGGTTGATCCTTGCGGATATGGACCGGTTGGCCACAGATCAGGGATCGGTTATCTCGGCGTCCCTGTTCGGCGCTTTGGCAGGTTCCGAGGCGTTGCCGTTCCCGCGTGAGGCCTATGAGGATGCAATCCGCGCCTCAGACAAGGGTGTTGCAGCGTCATTGCGCGCGTTTGATGCAGGCTTCAGCGCTGCACGCAACGGGATCGCGGCACCTGAAAGGCAGGCCAAAGCCGCGCGGCGCAATATGACTGGACCGGCCGCCCAGATGCGCGATTGGGATGCGTTGGTGGCCCGCGTGCAATCCTTGCCCGGACCGGTGCAGGCGATGGCCGAAGCAGGATTGGCAAAGGTGGTGGATTTTCAGGATTGCACCTACGGCGCGCAGTATCTGGACCGCCTTGACGCTGTCGTGGCGCAAGACAGTGCAGAACAGCATTTCGAGCTAGGCACGGTTGCTGCCAAATATATCGCCAATGCCATGGCCTATGATGACATCATCCGCGTTGCAGATCTGAAAACGCGCGCAACCCGGACGGCGCGGATCGACTCTGAGATGGGCAAGACTGACGCCCATGTGCTGCGACTTACCGAGTATTTCCACCCGCGCGCCGAAGAAATCGCCGGGCTGCTGCCTGCGGGGCTGGGCGCGCGTATCCAGGCAAATCCCAAAAATATGGCGCGGCTGGACAAATGGTTTGGAAAAGGCCGGCGGCTGCGCACGGATTCGCTTCGCGCCTTTGTGATCCTGCATATTCTGGGCGGGCTGAAAGGCTACCGTTTGCGCACATACCGCCACCAGTCAGAGGTCGCGCATCTGGATCGGTGGCTGAAAAGCTGTGCCGCGCAGGTTCAATACGCGCTGAGGATCGAGATGGTCAGAAACAGGCGGCTGATCAAAGGCTATTCCGACACGCATTCGCGCAGCCTGACCAAGTTTGACCGCGTGATGGACATGGCCCCGCTGCTGGAAGGGCGCGCAGACGGCGCTGAATGGATGGCGCGCCTGCGCGAGGCTGCGCTGCAGGATCCGGACGGAAAGGCGCTTGAAGGTGCGATCAGGACGGTCAGAAGCTTTGTCTGACCAGCGTCTTTTATCCAGCAAACAGGGTTTCCATTATACTCCGAGTCCTGCGGAAGCCGAATTTGGTGACTTGACGGCTGGGTTTGGAACGATTCAGCTATGCCTATGATCCGCCCCGGCTTTCTTTCCTCAGCAGACCGTATCGAGCTTGAGGCTTGCGTGCGTCGCCAGCGCGAGGACCACGTGAGAACGGCGGTGCGAAAGTCGGCCACGGTAGCGGCGGGATGAGCCGTGGCATCAGCGCAAATGAAGATAGCTTTCATCGCATTTTACGAACGCCTGATACGTGAGTTGCAAGCTGTGAAGCCGTCTACTTTCCCGATGCGGTGCATCCGGAATGGCCGTGTCCCAACAGTTGGTGTAAGAGGCCGCGCGCGGAGCCTCTGGCGTAGCGCAGCGCGCGGCCGGCGG
>NZ_JBMERN010000127.1:0-10548 GCF_049310965.1 Loktanella sp. DJP18
CGGCTCGACCAGAAGCCCGGTCCAGCCCAGACACCGCTCGAAATAGAGCGAATTGGAACCAGTCAGACCGTCATAAGCCCCGATATCCAGGAATGTGCCACCGCGCTTGCCATTCAGAATGCGCTCTACCGCCCGATCCTGCCCTGCCTGAGAGGCGTAGGAGAACCCGGGAACAAGCATCCCCTGCACTTCGTGCATCATCCGTACGAGCGGCCCGCGCTGGCGGCCGCGCTCGTGCTTCAGCGCTTTGGCCAGATCGATGCGCACGGCTTCCAACCCCCTGCGGGCGGCGCCGATGCGGGCGGCGGCGTCTTGCAGGTCGTCGGCCGTCATTCGTCGCCCTGTGCGAAATAGGATTTCTCTTCCACGATGGCTGATCCCAGCCACACGTTGATCCGCTTCTTGACTGCGGCGCGTTCGTCGTTCGTGGCATAGACCGCCCGGGCCAGCGCCACGAAGCCTGTGCCGAAATCCCGCCGCGCTTCGAAGGCACGGATATCATCCTCGATCGCCCAAAGATCACCGTTAATGCGGTAAAGTTCGTCCCACAGGGTCGCCAGCGCGTCGCTGCGCGGCAAGGCCGCGTCTGCAATGGCGCTGAGCAACGTCAATTCGTGCCACACGTTGGCCAGCTTCACGGGGTCAGTGATCTGTTCCGTCTTCAGCCGCAGGATCGTCAGCTTGTCGATCAGCTCTCCAGGAGAGGTCGGGATCAGGATGTCGGTCATGCGGCCACCCTATCGCGTACGCGCAGGGCCGCTTCGACCTCAGCCATGACGCCGGACCAGTCCAGCGGGCGATGCTGGCGGAACAAGCGCATGTGCGGATACCAGGGCGTGGTGTCGCCCGCATGGCCATAGACCCCGAACGGGTCCCAATGCAGCACGCACCACACCGGAACGCCCAGCGACCCTGCGACATGGGCCGTGGCGGTGTCCGACGTGATGATCAGGTCGCAGGCCAGCATCATGCCGGCGGTATCCGCAAAGTCGCGCTCCGTGCTACCGGCATCGATCAGAAAGGCGTCGCTGCCGTCGGCATGGTAGGACGCAAGGCCCGGCCCCTTGTAGAGAGAGAAGAGCTGGACACCAGGCACGTCGGCCAGCGGCAGAAAGTCCCGATGGCTGAACGACCGAAACGCATTGCCGCGATAGGTCGTCGATCCGGTCCAGACGACGCCGACCTTCAGCTTGTCCGCATGCGGTTCGACCAGCGCCCGCGCCCGCGCCACACTATCCGAAGGCACCGTCAGGCGGACCGGGGCTGGCACATCGTCGGTCTGCGCAAAGTGCAGCGCCGCGAGGTCCATCATGTTGATCCAATGATCGATTGCCGCGTCCACGCGCAGACCGTCAACCATGTCGTCGGCGCCGGCAAGACCATGCAGCAAGCGGCGCAGCGGCGGCTTGACGGCCATCACGACACGGCAGCGATGGTCTTGCAGCACGGTCAGAAACCGCGCGAACAGCACGGCATCACCGAACCCCTGTTCCGGCAGGACGGCCACGGTCTTGCCGTCCAGCGGCTCGCCTTGCCATTCGGGAAACGGCAGGTCGCGGGGCTTCAATTCTCCGGCGCGCCACCGCGCCTTGTAATTCTCCAGCCCGGCGGCATGATCCCCGGCACCAAGCTGCGCAAAGGCAAGCTGCATCCGCAGTTCTGCGTCGTCGGGATAGCGTGCCAGTGCCGCATTTGCCTGCGCAATGGCGGCGGCATGATCGCCCTTGCCCCGCAGGCAGCGCACCACCATCGCCAGTTGCGCCGGATCGTCCGGCCTCAGGGCCAGCACCCGCTGGCGCAGCGCCAGACTGTCGTCGTAACGCCCGATGTCCGACAGCAGGTTCGCGGCGTTGGTCATCGTTCCGACCCCGTCCGGGTCCAATGCCAGCGCGCGTTCGTGCGCCCGCAGCGCCATCAGGTGACGACCGGCCGCCCGGTGCAGCACACCCAGGTTCGACCAGATTCCCGCATCCCTCGGCACCCGCGCCAGATAGCGCGCATAGTCCGACATGGCTGCATCCAGCCGCCCTGCCCGATGCGCCTCCGCCGCCGTCTGCCTGAGGATTGCGTGGTTGTCCGGCATCGGTCAGTCGGCGCGCGGGCGCTTGATCGGCTGCACGAGCCTGGCCGGCCTCCGCGCCTCCGCCGCCTCGAACAGCGAAAACGTCTGGTTGACGTAATTCACCGCGCCCGAGATCAGGTCCATGTAGTCCGTAAGCTCCTCGGTCACCTCCACTTCGGATACGACGACGGACCGGTCCTGCGGCATCACCTCGAATGTGCAATAGAACAGCGGATCGCCACGGTTCACCTTCAGCGGCTGGGTCGGATCGGCCCATTCAAAGGCCCACATCAGGGGACGCGGCCAGACGTTGATCGGAAACCGCCCGCCAAAGATCGTGCCGGGCAGCGGCACCTTGGCATAATGCAGGAACGGCGCGACCTGGCTCATGTAGACCGGCTCGTCGGCGATGAAGACATAGGGCAGTTCAAGCTGGATCGTCGGCACACCGGGATAACGCCACTCATGCTCTGCCGTGATGTGCAGCTTTTCCCGCAGCTTGTTGGCGCGGATGCCCGACATGTCGCCGTTCAGGTTGCGCATCGCCGGCTTGCCGTCCTTGTCGCGCGTGAACGCGAGGTTCAGATCGAACGGGCAGCGCACCATGAAATAGCGGCTTTCCATGTTGATGACCGCCGGACAGCGGCTGGCGCTTTTGGCATGGGTCTTGTTCATGTCGGCAGATCGCACCCGTTCGGGCGGGAAATAGACGATCCCGGCCTTGCGCTGGTTCAGGAACCAGCCGACCTGTACCGGCCCCTTGCCGGGCTCCGTGCCGCGGGTATTCTCGAAATTGACCGATAACTGCATCGCCATTGTCCCCGCCGTCCGGTTGTCGTCCTACTGTCCGGATTGAACCGTTGCGGGTCAATAAGGGGTTAATTGCGGCCTGAATTTGTCTGGGGTTGTGCAACAGTCAGATAATCGTACTTGGCCAGGAACAGGGCGGCACCGATCGCAAGATCGATCCGCAGTTTCAGCCGACCGGCAGCGGTACCAATGGCCATCGGCCCTTCTGCGCCCACGGTCTCGAGCAGGGCGACCATGCGGGCCGGTGCCAACAGTGTCCGCTGATACAGTGCCCGGCCATTCAGCTTGTCCAGAACAGCCAGGCCGGCCATGTCCAGCGGCCGTCTTTGCGTGACGATCCAGTCGCCATCAGGAGACTCGGTCGGATAGCGGCCGTAAAGCGTGAAGGGGTCGATCTGCATCGGATTCAGCGGCGGGACGGCGGACCGACGCCGCGCCGCAAGCTTTTCGCCCAGTTCCAGATACCGTGGGATCACGGCCGCCCACTCCAGATGCGCCTGCACATGCGCCTGCCCGTCCCGCCCCATGCGCGCCCGCAGATCCGCATCGCTCAGTGCAACGAATGCTGCGACATGAGACCCGATGTCGATCTGCGTTTGCTGCTGCATCAGGGCCAGGTGTTGCAGATATCCGTCCGTCCCGTCGGCAAAGCGGCGCGCCAGTTCAATTGCAACGGGATACCCGCCACCGGGCATCCGGGTCGGGATCAAAAAACCTGTCTCGCCATGCACGACCGTATCGCGAAACCCGTCCCAATCCGGCATGACGACCGGCAGTCCCGCCGCCATCGCCTCGACCGGGACAAGACCAAAGGTTTCCTGTATGTTGTCCGCCGGCAGCGTGAACACGTCAGCGCCAGCCCAGATCGCGCGCCGGATGTCCGCGTCCCGCCCGTCGATGATCTGCAGGTGAATGGACGGTGCCAGCGCCGCCGCGCCGTCGCGGTGCGGTGCCTCCTCTTCTGCGCGATCGGCCCAGCCCACCATCCAGATGTGAATCGGCTGGGCAAACAGCTTTGCCGCCTGGTCCAGCGCGATGAACATCGGCGCAGGGTTGGCCTTTTCAACGCTCGTCAGCCGTCCCATCGTCATCACGACCAGCGCATCGCCGGCCCCGAACCGGTCCCTCATCCGCGCCCGCGCACCGTCCTGCGGGGCAAAGTCGGCGGCGTGAATGCCCAGCGGGATGACGGGCAATTGCGGCAGCGGCACACGCGTCGCCCCGAACCGGTCGCGGATGAACGCAGCTCCTTCTCCATCTGCCGCGCGACGATGCTGTGCGCCGCGCGCGAGGTGCAGATGATCGCGTCCCAGTCTTCCACCGGATCTGTCATCAGATGATGCAACCCCTCGATCACCCGCCGGGTCGAAACGGTGTGGGTGATGCCGACAAGGCTGCATCGGTCCGCGCCGAACGCCTGCCTGCGCCATGCGGCGTACAAGTAGCCCGGCCCCGGAAAGAACACCGTCCCGGCGGTCGTGAAATCTTCGGTCCCACGCAGAGTGCGGGTCGAAAGGGGCCGCGTCTCGCCCAGCGCCTTCACCGCCCCTTCAAGGATATCTACGGCCTTCCGGTCTTCGGTCACCGCATGGACCGTGTCGCCCGGAACATGCGCCAGAAAGCCTCGCAGGAATGATTGCCCGCCGGCCCGCGGCCCGACAAGGTCCTTGCCCGCGCCTTCGACCGCGTCCGCGTGAAAGAACAGCGCGGGGCCGGTCATGCAACGGCAACATCCCGGCACCCGTCCATGTCGGACGCGACGGCGGCATCCAGCGCCTGCTGCAAGACGGCTCCACGATTGAAGTCGGGCACGACCATGGCGCCCGCCCGGATCGCGTCGATGAACCGGACGTAGTTCGTCCGCACTGGCGGCATCTGCACATCCGTCCATGTCCCGGTCATCAAGTCCGGTTCCAGACAGGCGCGCAGGATCGACTGGTTGCCCTCCCACCGCACGTCAAGCCCGCCCGTCGTGCCGAAGATGCGCAGCCGCAGGTCGTTCAGATGCCCGCTGGCCATGCGGCTGGCGTGAACCACGCCGACTGCCCCGTTCGTCAACTGCACCTGCATCGTCGCGCTGTCGTTCGCATCCAGAGTATAGGCCCCGATCCGCCCGGCGGGGGCCTTGTCGAAAGTCCGCAATCGACAAGACATCTGCGCCGTATCCGCCCCCGCCACGAAGGTCGCGAAATCGAGGATATGCACGCCAACGTCGCCCAGCACGCCCAGCGACCCATGCGCCGAACTCAGCCGCCACAGCCATTGCGCCTCTTCGTCCCACTTGCCCCATGCCGGCTGGGTCAGCCAGCTTTGCAGATAGGATGCCTCGAAATGACGGACCTCTCCGATGGCGCCCTCTGCCACCATCCGGGCGGCTTCCATCACCGCCGGCACGTTGCGGTAGGTCAGGTTGACCATGTTCACCACACCGGCACGGTGCGCCGCATCGGCCATCTGCGCGGCCTCCGCATGGCTGACCGCCAGCGGCTTTTCACACAACACATGCTTGCCCGCGGACAGCAAGGGCAGCGTAGTGGGAAAATGCACCGCGTCCGGCGTCACGTTGGACACCGCGTCGAAGGCCCCCCAATGCAGCGCTTCAACCACGGAATCAAAGGCATGGACGATTCCGTGACGCGCGTTAAAGGCGTGCAGCGCGTCCGGGTTGCGGTCCACGCCGCCGACCAGTTCCACCCCCTCCATCGCGGCATAGGCTTCGGCATGGGCGTGCGCCATGCCGCCGGTGCCGACGATCAGGACCCGGATCGGTCGCAGGTCGGTGGACGTCACCGGAACCCCTCTTCGCCGTCCGCATGCAGCTTTTGCCCGCGCGCCTCGATCGGCTCCAGCGCCGCCTCAACCGGGACGTTGGGCGCATCGGTCACGCCCTGCACCCGCGCGGCCGGGTTATGCGCCCATTTCACCGCGTTGCGCAGCACACGCTGCACGTTGGCGTCATAGTAGGTGGGATAGGTCTCGTGCCCCGGTCGGAAGTAGAACACGTTGCCGGCACCCCGCTTGTACGTCAAGCCGGACCGGAACACCTCGCCCCCTTGAAACCATGAGATGAAGACCGTCTCAAGCGGTTCAGGCACGCCGAAGGGCTCGCCGTACATCTCTTCGTTCTCAAGCTCGAAGAAGTCGCCCAGCCCCGCCGCGATGGGATGGTTGCGCGACGTGACCCAGACCCGCTCGCGCTCTCCTGCCTCGCGCCAGGTCAGATTGCAGGGCGTCCCCATCAACCGCTTGAAGATCTTCGCGAAATGCGCGGAGTGCAGCAGGATGAGCCCCATGCCGCCCCAGACCGCCTCGGCCACGCGTTCGACCACGGCGTCGTCCACATCGCCATGCGCCGCGTGGCCCCACCACAAAAGCACATCGATTTCGGCCAGCCGCGCTGCCGTCAGCCCATGCTCCGGTTCCTGTAAGGTCGCCGTTGTGGCGGTGATTCCCGCGCCCTCGTTCAACACATCGGCAATCGCGCCGTGAATGCCCTTGGGATACAAATTTCCCACAACCTTGTTATGAGTCTCGTGAACGTTCTCGTTCCAGACCACCGCCCGTATCGTCATGCTGACGCCTTTCCACATCGTTTCGGACGCACAGTGCTACGCTGTCTGGTCCGGTGCAATGGCATCCTGACCTGTGACAATATCTGTAAATCAAAGTTTACACTTGCCCGCCGCCGCACTGTCCATTTAATCTGACACTCATGAGCATCACCGCCGCCTCCGCACCGCCGCCCCGTCGCTGGCCGCAACCGGCAGCAGTGTTGCGCTTGCTGAAACCGTGGACATGGTTCCCGCCGATGTGGGCCTATCTGTGCGGCGCGATCAGCGTTGCGGGCCTGACGGACTGGTCGCTGATCGCCCTGGGCATCCTGCTGGCCGGTCCGATCACCTGCGGGATGAGCCAGGCGGCGAATGACTGGTGCGACCGCCATGTCGACGCGATCAACGAACCGGGCCGCCCGATCCCCTCGGGCCGCATTCCCGGCCGATGGGGCCTGTGGATCGCGCAGGGCATGACGCTCCTGTCCCTCGCGGTCGGCTGGCACCTTGGTCCCTTCGTCTTTGGTGCGACGATCCTCGCCTGCGTCGCCGCATGGGCCTATTCCGCCGAACCGATCCGCGCCAAGCGTTCGGGCCTCTGGGGGCCTCTGCTGTGCGGTCTTGCCTACGAAACCTTGCCCTGGGTCACGGGGGCCGCCGTCCTCGCCTCCGGCACGCCGTCGCTGTCGGTGCTGTGTGTCGCCACGCTTTACGGACTTGGGGCCTTCGGCATCATGACCCTGAACGATTTCAAGGCGGTCGAAGGTGATCGACGGATGGGCCTGCGGTCCCTGCCCGTCACCCTTGGCCCTGTCCGCGCCGCCCGCGTCGCCTGCTGGACGATGGTGTTGCCGCAAACACTGGTGATCGCGCTGCTAACTTTGTGGGACAAGCCGTTGCACGCCACCGCAATCGCTGTCCTGCTGGCCATCCAGATCGCTGCCATGCGCCCCTTGCTGCGCGACCCCGAAGGCCGCGCCCAGTGGTATCAGGGCATGGGCATCCTGTTCTACATCAGCGGCATGATGGTCGCAGCCTTTGCCCTGCGCAATATCGGAGCCTGACATGCAGCTTTCCTGGTTTCAGATCGTCCGCCTCGGCCTCGTGCAGATGTGCCTCGGGGCCATCGTCGTCCTGACGACATCCACGCTGAACCGGCTAATGGTCGTAGAGCTTTCGCTGGCCGCCGTCGTGCCGGGACTGCTGGTCGCGCTGCACTACGGCATCCAGCTGTCGCGCCCGAAGTGGGGCTTTGCCTCTGACACCGGAGGGCAACGCACACGCTGGATCATCGGCGGCATGGTGGCGCTCGCCGCAGGTGCGCTGCTGGCCACCGGTACCATTCTGATCTTCCCGCATAGCTTTGTCTTGGGACTTGCCGTGTCGATCGTGGCCTACGCGCTGATCGGCCTGGGCGTCGGGGCGTCCGGCACATCCCTACTGGCGCTGATCGCGACGACGACGGCCCCCCACCGGCGCGCAGGCGCCGCGACGGTTACATGGCTGATGATGATCTTCGGCATCGCCGTCACCGCAGGCACAGTCGGTGCCCTGCTTGACCCATACACCCCCGCGCTGCTGCTGAAGGTGGTGTTCGCCGTGACCTGCGCAGCGATCTTGCTGACCATCCTTGCCGTCTGGGGGATCGAACGCCGCCTGACCGCTCGGGCCGAACCTGACTCCACCCCCTTCTGGGCGGGGATGAAGGAAGTCTGGCGCGAACGCCGCGCCCGCAACTTCACCCTGTTCGTGTTCCTCTCGATGACCGCCTATTTCATGCAGGAACTGATCCTCGAGCCTTACGCCGGCCTCGTCTTCGGCTTCACGCCGGGGCAAAGCACGTCGCTGTCCGGCGCGCAGAACGGCGGCACCTTCATGGGCATGCTCTGCGTCGGAATCCTCGCCACCGGCTTCAAGATCGGCAGCCTGCGCGGCTGGGTCATCGCCGGCTGCATCGGGTCCGCGCTGTCCCTCATGGCATTGTCTGTCAGCGGCTTGAACCCGGCGCAGGTCCCGCTGACACCGGTCGTCGTCACACTCGGCTTCTTCAACGGCGTCTTCGCCGTGGCCGCCATCGGGTCGATGATGGCCCTTGCCGGGCAAGGTCGCGACCGTCGCGAAGGCACCCGAATGGGTCTATGGGGGGCCGCTCAGGCCGTTGCTGCAGGCTTTGGCGGGCTGACCGGTGCCGCCCTCGTCGATATCCTGCGCCTGACCACGACTGACGCCCCCGCCTTCGGCAGCGTCTTCATCATCGAAGCCGCGCTTTTCCTTGCCGCCGCCGCCATGGCGTTACGGATCATGGACCGCGCACCCACCATTCCAGCCACACTCGTTCCAGGAGAATGAACCATGCAATATGATGTCGTCGTCGTGGGCGGTGGCCCGTCCGGTGCCACGGCGGCCGAAGACCTCGTGCGGTCCGGCCACCGTGTCGCGCTGCTGGATCGCCTTGGCCGGATCAAGCCCTGCGGCGGTGCCATCCCACCCCGACTGATTGCCGATTTCTTCATCCCCGACAACCAGTTGGTCGCAAAGATCACGACGGCCCGCATGGTCTCTCCATCCGGCCGTCACGTCGACATCCCGATCGAGGACGGCTTCGTCGGCATGGTGGACCGCGAACACTTCGACGCCTTTCTGCGCGACCGTGCCGTTGCCGCCGGTGCCGCCCTGATCCCCGGCACCTTCGTACGCATCGATCGCGACGGGGATGGCACCCATGTCGTCTATCGCGACAAGGCGGATGGATCGGAAAAGGTCCTGTCCTGCAAACTGGTCATCGGGGCCGACGGTGCCCGGTCCAAGGTCGCCGCCCAATGCGTTCCGGGCGGCGACAAAATCCCCTATGTCATTGCCTACCACGAAATCGTGGAAGCCCCGGTCAGATCCGCCACATACGATCCGACCCGGTGCGACGTGATCTATGACGGGCGCATCTCTCCTGACTTCTACGGCTGGATCTTTCCCCACGGTGGGCAGGCCAGCATCGGCATGGGGTCACTGGTGAAATCCGTCGACGTGAAACAGGCCACCGCCGACCTGCGCGCAGCACATGGCCTGACCGACTGCAAGACGATCCGCCGCGAAGGCGCGCCGATCCCGCTGAAACCACTGGACCGTTGGGACAACGGCCGCGACGTCGTACTCGCGGGTGATGCCGCCGGTGTGGTCGCGCCATCGTCCGGTGAAGGCATCTATTACGCGATGGTCGGCGGACGTGTCGCCGCAACGGCCGCCGCCGCGAAACTGCGGACCGGGCGGATCAAGGACCTGCAACTGGCGCGTCGGCTGTTCATGAAGGAACACAAGCAGGTCTTCCGCGTGCTGGGTGCGATGCAGAATGCCTACTATCGGTCGGACGAACGGCGCGAACGTTTCGTGTCGCTTTGCCATGACGTCGATGTTCAAAAACTTACGTTCGAGGCCTATATGAACAAATCACTCGTAAAGGCCCGGCCCATGACGCACCTCAAGATCGGCATCAAGAACCTGGCCCACCTGTCGGGGCTGGTGGCCGTCACCCGCATATGACCAGCCTGATCCCCGCTTGGATCGACGGCACCCTGACGCCCGTTGAAAAGCTGGAGGCCCATGTCAGGGGCCTGCGCCACAAGGCCGTCAGTGTATTCGTGATGCGTGGGGATCAGGTCCTGATTCAGCAAAGGGCACTAGGCAAGTATCACACACCCGGGCTCTGGGCGAACACCTGCTGCACCCACCCCGCCTGGAACGAGGACCCGGACGATTGCGCCATGCGTCGGCTGGCCGAGGAACTGGGCATCACAGGGCTGCCCCTGACGCATCGCGACCGGATCGAATACCGCGCCGATGTAGGCGATGGCTTGATCGAACATGAGGTCGTAGAGGTCTATGTGGGAGAGGCCCCAGCATCTTTATCCATGACGCCGAACCCGGCAGAGGTCATGGCCACCCGGTGGATGCCGCTGCAAGACCTGATGGACGAAGTCGAAGCGTCGCCGCAGCGCTTCACGCCATGGTTGCGCATTTATCTGGCGGACCATGCAACCACTATTTTCGGTGACGCTCTGGCGCAATAAATGTGTTGCATGCGGTACATATTACGTAAAATTGGATTAGGTTTTTTTAACAAGGGTTAGCAAT
>NZ_JBMERN010000128.1:0-10306 GCF_049310965.1 Loktanella sp. DJP18
ACTTCAACAACATAATTTCCCTTATGCGATTCAGTCAGTTTTGCTGACCTACCAGTTAGTTTGCTCGTGTTCGCACCCCCACTGGTCATAGAACAGCCCGCCTGCACGAAAGTCATTCTGGCCTTCTATTTTGGCCAAAATCTTGCGCTTACAGGAGGCCTTCGCGCTCCGCTTTCTTGCGTGCCAGCTTACGCTGCCGGCGAATGGATTCCGCTTTTTCACGTGCCTTGCGAACGGACGGCTTCTCAAAATGTTGCTTCAGCTTCATCGCGCGGAACACGCCTTCGCCCTGCAGCTTCTTTTTGAGGACGCGCAGCGCCTGATCAACGTTGTTATCACGGACACTGACCAGCATGTTGAGCTTCACCATTTTCAAATATTCCAGCAGTAACAATATGAGATGTTTAAGTTTAAGCAAGTCTGAGATCAGCAGGTTGAGCATCCGCCGCATCAACAATCGTAGGGACACGGTTTGCAGGCCATGATGCGGATTCATGGGCTGCGCGAGGTCTGCGTCGCTTGGCCCGGAGGTAAGTTGGTACTTCAAGGATGACTGCTACCTGTAATATCGGAGTGGCCGCGGGGCGTTGGGTCGGTTTCCATGTCGGGCGTAGATAAATCAAAGACATCCACCCCGCTTTTCACGTACTTGTGGAGAGCAACTGCAGAACAACACGCATGTTGATGAGGTTTCACTGATGATTATTCCCACCGTGTCGAACATCTTTCGTACGCCGGACCCCCGGCCAGAAACGCCAATGGAAAAAACGACGCGCGAGGTGAAGGAACGCCTCGATGCCGAAACGGAAAAACGTCAGGTGAAGGTTGCGGGCCTGCGCAAGGCGCGTCTTGAAAAAGAAGCCCACGCATCAGGCGACGCTGCAGCGTCCAAGGCCAAAGTACCTCGCCGAGTCAAAAACAAGTCCTAGTGACCGGAGACTTGCATAGGGTCGGCTGCAGTTTTCTTCGCGGAATACCGTAAGCGCCGTCCCCGTCTTTCAATTACCCACACGTTTTGTTTTGTCGGATGGGCTGGCCATTTCGAAGCCTTCGGCGAGGGCTTTGAGGCGTTCGAAGCCACGCCAAATGACTGTCGTGTCTGGCGGCGCGTCGCGAGATCTATCGAGATAGCCGCCCAGTCTTGCGACGGCGGTGACTAAGAACTTCAGATCGCGCGGTGCTGTCTTTCGGCTTGACGGCATTGTCTGTTCCAGCAGCCTTAATTCCGTTTCGGTAAATATGCCTGCAGGAGATGCCTTTGGAGATTGGCGCTGCAGAATAGTGAGCCAGGAGATCCTTCAAGCAACGACACAACAAAGTGCGATGCACTTTGCCAGCCGGTCTGCCGTAGTCAAGCGCATGTCCTCGATTTTACATCCTGTTTTCACCCGCCTTATTCATCCAATTCGGAAATTGAAGTTGCGTGCGCCTGAAAGTACTTTAGATTCAAGTTGCTACACGAGATACTGAAGCTGCTTCGGACGCACGCATGAGTGAAACGCTAAAGCCTGTCACTGCGGGGTTCAATCGGTCTTTTTGTATCGAAAGCAGAGCGGACCGGTTGACGGGCGATCCCGGTGCAGTGGTGTTGTGTGAGATCCTCGAAAGCAGCGGCATTGTGCCGTGGCTGACGGCGCGCATAAATGACCCCCGCAGTCAGGTCGACGTAACACATGATCTTGCCTCGTTGCTGCGCACCACGGTGTTGCTATCGGCACAGGGCTGGCGTGATCATGATGACGCGGATGCGCCCCGCCATGATCCGGCCTTTCGTCTGGCGGCAAGTTCCGCAGCGGGCCTGACGCCGCTCGATGGCCCGGGGCTTGCGTCACAGCCGACCTTGTCGCGGTTCACCGCGCTGATGGCCGCGCCCGCGAACCTGAAGGTCCTGCGCGAGGCGGTGCTGGAATTTGCCGGGCGTGGGATCAAGGCCGAACGCGGTGGCAAGCGACTGCACTCGCTGACCCTCGATGTCGACAGTGCGCCGATCAAGGTGACAGCACGGTCGGCCAAAAAGAAGTTGATCAGGTGAGGGTTCCTAAACCGACATTCCCCAAGTGGCCTACCGCTTGACGTCAACCTTTCCTGACCTTGCCGCCAGATCAAGTGATTTGCCCTCCCAGCCTCGACTGCGGCCGTCAGAGCGCTCGAATGTGGCTGGATCGGACCGCGAATGCGCGTCACCTTGGTCATGCGGCCACGTTTTGCAGCACGACAGACAGAGCTGTCTTGCCGCTTTTGTTCAGCTTTCGCCAATTTCGAGGTCACGCGCATGACGGCGGCGCTCGCAATCGGTGAATGGCGGCAAGGATGGCCCTGACCATTGGGCCAGTCACCGCGACCTCGGCGAGTTGGAAGGTGATGGTGCGGGCGTGACGCACCACGCGGGCCCCGATCTTGATCAGCTTGAGCTGAAGGCTCGTCAGTGACCAGTCCGCCATAGCCTCGGGCAGCTCGATGCAGCGCAAGAAGGTGGCCAGGTTGTAGGCCAAGGCGTGTAGTTGCAGCCGCACCTCGTTGTCGCCGAACCGCTTGCACGATAGCCGCGTCCAGCGAAAGGCATATTTGCCTTCCTTGATGTGCTGCTCGGCGGTGCCTCTCTGATTGTAGAACCTTACCACCCAGTCCGGCTCCATGGGCAGGTTGGTGACGATGAAGCCCACGCGGGGGAACAACTCGCCCGGATGCCATTCGATCTTGGCGATGACGCGGCGCTCCTCGTCCCAACTTTGTGCCTGGTAATAGAAGTCTTCGAAGAACCGTTTGACCTTGGTCAGCGAAGGACGCCCGACCGGCCAGGTCAGCCGGTGCGCGATCTTGCCGCGAAGCACGGCATTGGCGGGCAGCCGGATGGCGTAGAAATAGCCTTGCCTCTTCGAGCCGCGCATAGATCGCGGGGCTGGCATAGGCGGCGTCGGCGCGGAAGAAGCGGCCGCCAAGCTTGCGGCCAGCGTAGCGGGCGATCACCGGGTCGAGCACATCCTGCCAGCCGTCGGCGCTGTGGACGTTGCCGTGCCGCAGGGCGCAGCGTTCCAGCATTCCGAACTGGTTGAACACAAAGAGCGGATGGTAGCAGGTGCAGTCAAAATGCCCGTTCCAGGCTGTGCCTTCCTGATCGCCATGGGTCGGGCTGACCGAGCTGTCCATGTCCAGCACGATATATTTAAGGCCATTGCAATCATGAAACCGGTCGATCCATTGCCCGTTCAGATCGACCAGTGCTTGTCGGTTCTCGGGCAGGGCCAGCGTCTCGGTCTCGAACCGCCCCATCTGCGAAGCAGAAGCCGCCTGCGCATCGACGGCACGCCCGCCCACAACCTGGCGCATGACGGGATCGAGGGCCAGGCGATCGGCGTCGTTGACATCCTCGTATCCGGCCAGACGCCCGTAGACTGATTGCCGGAACAGCCCGTCGAGCCGATGGACCGTGTTCTTGCCCCGGCGGCTGTCGCACAGCGCTGCTGACGCGAGGCCCGACAGCCCGAGCGCGTCCTCCAACTCGCGCATCACCAGAAGACCGCCGTCGGATCTGAGCTGCGTGCCACGAAATTCCAGCCGCACCCGGCGGTCAAAACCAAGCCGCCCATCACCCGTTTCGCGTGCACCCTCTGGGTGATCCATGATCCGCCACCTTTAGCCCGATTAACATGCTGAAATATAACACGTTACTGGCAATCTGAGGTGAGAAAACGTCAAGTTACTTGGGAAATGCGGGATAAAGAGTAGGCGAAAACTTCTGATTTAAGACACAATCACGGGAGGGATGGAACTGCGCTTGCAACCGAGCAGTATATTTCTTGCGTGCTAGGCTTTGGTCCTTGGCTGCGGCCTGCAGCGCAAAACAGTAGAAAGGATCTGCCATGAAACGTAAAACCAATCTCCTTGGCTCTGGCATCTTCGCCGCCAGCGTTCTGCTCGGCACGACAGCATTTGCGCAACAAGAGATGCCTGATCTTAGCGACTGGCCGCAGGCGTCTCAGGATGCGGCCCAGCACATGATGGACACTTATGGCGAGGCCCCCGAGGTGACTGACACAATGCTGATCTGGGGCCCGACCGGGCCGTGGAAGCGTACGGTCATCTACAAGGAAGCCACGACCCATCTTTTCCCGGTTGAGCACCCGGACGTCATGCAGCAGTGGATTAATCTCGACGTGCCGCCCGACTACTTCGACGATCTTGCGCATTATGACGGCAGCGTGGTGGCCAACCGCACCGAGGCCGAGATCTCGGCGCGCTGCGACAAGGAGGCGGCGAACTTCTTGGCCATCAATCTGGCCCATGACATCATCGAGGAAGTGCGCACGGTAGAAGAGGCGCGGCAGTTCTACGCTGAGACCATGAAGGCGCTGATGGAGGGCGGGTCGCCTTCTGACCCCGCCTACGTGGAAGGCTTTATTTTCGAAGTGCCGCAGGAAGACCTGTCGAATCCCGACGAGTCGCTGCTTTAGGCAGGACTGACTTCAAGCCACGAGGCGGCGCGGTCCCATGATTGTGCGCGTCAATCTGGATGAGATTCTCACCTTGATTGTCGCGCTGCACATGATGCCGCTCCGCCTCCCGCCCTGTAATCAGGCCCTTATGGGAAATCACAGGAACACACTTAAATTCCGCCAAAGATTCCGCTTGGGCCATCGCTCGTATTCGTCCTACCGATTTGCCTTCAGCCGCGTAATGGTGCGGACCGACAGGCTGGGTGCTTACTGCCACAGGAGCGCCGGCAGAACTGCAGAAAGTCCGCCAGTGGGCAAACTTGAGATAAAGCCAATGCTAGTTCTTCGATTGACCTGACTAATGCCATCTTTGTCCCGCACAGTGGACAATAACTCACACCCTACCAGTCAAAACGGCTCTCTATTTGGGACCTGTTGTCCGCATCTTCAACATTTGGGGCGCTCAACGAAAGCTCGTTATTGGCACTGGTCTGGCATTCAACAAACGGTCGTTTTAGGGCTAAAGACACAGATGTAGCGAACGGCAGGAATGAGTCCTATGCATCAAATCAAACTGAAGTCGCGTCTGTTCGACGCGTTCCTTGTTTGCTGGACCGCTTGGTTCGCTTTGGGAGTGCCGGTCTTCTGGCTAGCTGGGTCGCCGCGAAAGGCAATTAGGGCAGCAACTCGTCTGTGGGTGCGCGGGGTGCTGTTCGGGCTGAAGCATGTCGTAGGGTTGGATTATGCCGAGGCGGGTCGCGATATGATTCTGGCAGAACCCTGTCTCATAGTCTGCAATCATCAATCCACCTGGGAAACGCTCGCGTTTCTAGTTCTCTTCCCTGACGTAGCAATTGTCGCAAAGCAGGAACTGCTGCGGATTCCGATCATCGGTTGGTACCTGCGAAAATCACCGATGATCATCATCGATCGGGAGAGCGGATCCAAGGCACTGAAGGCTATGCTAAACGAGAGTCGCGAAGCGCTCGCCGGCGGTCGCTCGGTCCTTATTTTCCCAGAGGGGAAACGTATGAAGGAGCGGGAACCTATCAGGTTCAAACGGGGGGTGGAGCTGCTGTATGCAAAGCTGGGGGTGCCAGTGCTACCCGTCCTGGTGAACTCGGGCAAGTTCTGGGGGCCTGGCGGATCAAGCAAACGTGGTGGGACAATTACCGTTTCTTATTTGCCTCCGATCCTCCCTGGGATGCCTGCTGAGCTGTTCGTTCGAAAGGCCGAGGCGCAGATGGAGGCAGAGCGACCGGGATTGATATAACCCGCCGCATCAGGTGATTAAATTACACCATCGCTCACCTGGGCGAAAACAATCTATGATGTCAAATTTTTGATTTATCCCCAGAGGCAATCGTTTGGAACGTTAAAATCAAAGTTTCGCTACCAGCCATTGCCATGGTTAAAATACGCTGGTTTTTGGAACGGCTGCGTCCGGTGCAGCAGACCTTCGCCACCGTTCAAAACAGTGGTTTTTGAGAGGAGCAGTTCAGTCTCTGAATAGCCTACGCCGTACACCGTCTTTGTTGCAAAAATCGCCTTGAGGCTTACAATCATTGCAGCATTAAAAAGGAAAGCCCCAATGAAACCGAGCGAATTTGAAGCAAAAGTTCATGAGATGGAAAATGCACTGAACGAGCGGAGGGATGAAATCGCACGAACCAAGACTTCAGAAGCTGAAAAACAGGAACTGTTGGCCACCCAAGAAAGGGTTAAAATTCCCCTTGAAGACGTCGACAAAATGAATGGCGAAGAAGAGAAGCGCGAATTTATCCGGCAAGCTAATGAATTGCTTCTTGAAATACGTCGGTCCCCAATGTGAAAGGTGAATTGTACCGCCCCGGCTTTCCCGGAAAGCGCATTCTAAAACACTCGTTTATGGAAGGGTAGAGTAGACGCAGCAAACCGCAGCAACAGCAGACTGGGATCTAACCCGATGCCAGTCTATTGATCGGCAAGCGATTGAGGTTAAATCATGCGCCGAAGCGCATTTCCAGTTATTCTAATGATTGTGTTCGTAGCCAGCTGTGGCAACTTGGCCGCTGACCGTAGTGTGGTCGAAGGCACCGGCACGAACGAATTTTTGAAATTGAGGCCCAGGACTTGGCTATGGCGTAGTTTTAGGTTTGCCCGACGGAACCTCTTTAAACCGCCGCGACTGCGTGACTGAAGTAGGCCAGCTCTGGTGCCAAGTTTCGCTTGCCGCCGCACCGCAGCTCAGTGGCTACGTCTCTGCCGACTACCTCTCAACACGTTGAACTCAGCTTTCTGCCGCAGACCGCCTGCTCAACAAACGGTGGTTTTTGGGAGACCGTGAATGTCCGCTCCGCCCGCAAAGCTGCCCTGAGACTACACCTAATCGGAAGGAGCAACACATCGCGATGTCGTTTTCCATAACGCGCGTCTCCGCAATCTGGGGGAGCCTGAACTCGAGTTTCTGGTTCGTGCCCGCCATGATGTGCGCGGTTGCGGTCGGGCTGTCGTTCTTGCTGATCGAAGTCGATACTTGGCTTGGTGTTGGCAAAGTGAGCGATTTCGGTTTGCTCTATACGTTCGGACCCGAGGGCGCCCGGGTGATTCTGTCTGTTATCGCAAGTTCGATGATCACAGTGGCCAGCCTGATCTTCTCGATCACCATGCTGTCGCTGCAACTCGCCTCTTCCCAATTCGGGCCGAGGGTCCTGGAAAACTTCATGCGTGACCGCAGCAATCAGATCGTGCTCGGCACTTTTGTGGCAACTTTCCTCTATTGTCTGGTCGTGCTGCGGTCGGTGCGGGGCACGGGGGACTCAAGCTTCGTTCCGCACCTGACCGTTGCATTTGCGGTGCTTCTTGCTGCTGTCGGCGTCGCGGTTCTTATATATTTCATCCATCACATGGCCACTTCAATCCGCATCGAAACGCTGCTCAAGGAGCTGGCCGCCGACGGGTGCGCCGCCGTTGACCGGCTCTTTCCGGAAAAGCTCGGCCATGGTCCGGTGCAATACGAGGACGAGACGGACGCGCATCGGCTCCCAAACGACTTCGATCGAGGTTCCGAACAGGTCAATGCTGATGCGAGCGGATACGTGCAGAATGTCGGTATGGACGCGCTCATGCAGATTGCCACAGAGCATGATCTTGTCTTGCGGATCGAGACACCGCCCGGTCGCTTTTTGACCGAAGGCGAATGCATGCTCACGGCATATCCGCGTGATCGCGTGTCAGCTGAAATCGCCGACAGCCTTCGCGGCGTGCTCGTAATCGGCCGGACTCGGTCAGTCAATCAGGATCTAGAGTTCTCGATCCGGCGTATTGTCGAACTGGCCCAGCGATCCTTGTCACCTGGCATAAACGACCCCACTACAGCGCTTTATTGCATCGACCGACTCGGAGAGGTGTTCGGTCGATTGTCCGGTCGGGATCGCCCTTCCCCGATCCGCTTCGACAAGAAGCGACAATTGCGTATCCTGACTGAAGTCATAGTCATCGAGGACCTGGTCTGTAATGCCTTTTCAGCGATAGCACGCTACGGGATCTCCGACGTTGATGTAGTGACGCGGCTGGTAGCCACAATGGGCAGGTTGAGCGGATCATTATCGCCCGCAGCGCGTGAAGCTATCATGGCGCTAAATGAACAGGTGCTCATTGCAAGTGAACACCACGCTTCTACAAACTTTGATCGCAAAGCAATTCAAGAATTGCTGCGTAGTCAGATAATATGAAACGCTGCCGTCAGCAGCAAAAAGTCACAGGAACGGCAAATACTTCTCCTTACCGAATAGCAGCCGCTGTTCGCACAGCGGCCATTCGGGAACGTAAGGCTTATCCCCTTCGATCCGGCGGCACATAATGTAGGGCGACGCGGCTTGCCAACTTGAAGTGTTCTGGTATTGTTCTACCCATGCCAGCCACATGGAAAAACGACAAACCTATGTCCCGCCAGGCGTTCAACGCCCGGTTTTCCGACGAGGAAGCGTGCTCGCATTGTCTGGCGGAGCATCGTTGAACCGAGGGCTTCGTCTGCCCCTCCTGTGGGACGTGCAAGGGCTGGCCTCTCAAGCGAAATCGCGCGACTTGGGAGTGCGCTGGTTGCGCGCGGCAGACATCGGTGACGGCCGGCACGGTGATGCATAGCAGCCACTTGCCGTTGCGAACGTGGTTCCTCGCTGCGCACATCATCACCAGTCATTCCAACGGCATGTCAGCACTGCAACTTCAGGCCCAACTTGGCCTCGGCAGTTACAAGACGGCATGGCTCCTCTTACAAAAGCTGCGGCGGTCCATGGTCAATCCTGGACGCAATCCCCTCAAAGACCTCGTTGAAATCGATGAGACAGAGATGCCGTTCCGGTCCCGGCATGATCCACAGGATCGGCCAAAGGGCGGGCGCAGCCCCGTCGGAAAGATGTTTGTCGTCTGTGCCGTCGAGCTGTCAGATGACGGCCAGCCGCGCCGGATCAGGATGAAGCACATTCCCGACGGTGCGGCGAAGACGCTGCACGGGTTCATTGGTCAGGTCGTGGAACCCGGCGCACACATCATCACGGACGGCTGGCTCGGTTACGAAAATCCTCCTGCAAACACGCACGAGGCGAAGATCGTCAGCGGCAAGAAGGCACACGAGATCCTCCACTGGGTCCACCGCGTGTTCTCCAACCTGAAAACATGGGCAAAAGGTGTCTTCCACGGCCTCAGAAAACGTCATTTGCAACGCTATCTGGACGAATTCATGTTCCGCTGGAACCGACGGCGACACATGCGCAGCGCATTCGACACACTGCTCGGCATCGGTGTTGGTCTCGGTCACGCGACATATCGCGATTTCGTTGAGTTGCGGGCCTGAAGGCCCTCGTTCCTCACAAAAGCCGCCACCCATAACTCAGCGAAGCGCTCAAAACTGATCCGGGCCGCCTCTCAACCCACAGGCGCGAGGTCCTGCGCCGCGTCAACATGTTGGCCGACCGGATTGAAAGGGATAAGCCTTCGGGAACGTTCTGAAACGCTCGTTTTGGCAGGGTTCGCAAATGCAGTCGGTAAGGCTGGGCAATTAAATTTTGGAAAATTTTCACCTATCTAGTAAGCTGCTCATCACAGATGACGGCAAGGGAGATACCAATGTCCGAGAAAGAACCGTTCCCCGCAACACTATATGGCCCCGCTGAAAGGCACATGGCGGAGAGCTTGGTGGAAATCGAGCGCCAAGCGCTGAGCGAAAAATCCGAGGAATGCGAGTGCAAAGATGGCATGTTTAACGGCCTCACGCGACGCGGCATCTTGATGGGCGGCGTAGCTCTTGGCAGTAGCGCTCTTGCCGCTGGCCGCGCACAGGCCGAAGCACCGCCCGGCGCTATTGAATATGACGTTCAGCCTGATCCCACCAAAGAGCAAGGGCGCTTCATTCTTGACGATGGTGGCTATGGCTCGCGCTCGCAATTTGAAAACGAGGTGCGCTGGCGCTACCCGACAGCCAGTCTCGATTCAAGCTGGTCGATGACCCCGCTGGCCTCGGGGCAGGGAATCCTGACTCCGTCTGGCCTCCATTTCGAGCGTCATCATGCCGGTATTCCGACGATTGACCCGGGCACGCACGAGCTCATCCTGCATGGCATGGTTGACCAGCCAATCCGATTTACAATGGATGATCTGAAAAGGCTGCCTGCGGTCAGCAAGATCCACTTTATCGAATGTTCCGGCAATGGTTTGACTGAATGGGCCAACCCGACACTAAAAACGGTTCAAGGTACGCATGGCCTCACCTCGACATCTGAATGGACCGGTGTACGTCTGTCCACTCTGCTGGAAATGGCGGGTGTGCAGGACGGTGCCGCGTGGATACTTGCGGAGGGTGCAGACGCGGCAGTGATGACCCGATCAGTCCCTAT